>JBDKUB010000426.1:0-2794 GCA_039679915.1 Anaerolineaceae bacterium | reverse complement strand
AGGCAGAGCCGAATGGATTTTTGTTCGTTTTGGGAGATTTAAATGATTACCCCAACTCCCCGCCCCTGGCTGTATTGAAAGCTGCCGGTTTGCAAGATCTGACGCAGCTCATTCCCCATGATGAACGTTTTACCTATAATTATCAGGGGGTATCCCAGGTACTGGATTATGTCATGTACTATCCTGGTGTCGGTCTGGCGCCCATCGCTGTTCAGGCTTTTCATGTCAATGCGGATTACCCTTATAAGCTGCAGAGCCAGCCGCAGATATACTATCGCAGTAGCGACCATGACCCGCTGCTGGTGACCCTATTCCCCATGCCCTTTCGAGTAAATTTGCCATTGGGGGCGAAATAGACGATCGACCGCTGCCTGAGTGGTGCTATGCGCTACCCAATTTGGCGCTGCACCTGACGGATGACCATTACCACTTTACCCTGAATATCCACTACAGATGGATCATCGACATAGATGGGACCCATGGTGGGGTTGGCGGGCTGCAAGCGCACCCGTCCATTCTCCAAGTAGAAGTATTTCAGGGTGGTCTCATCGCGGTCGTTAAGCCAGACTGCGACCAAGTCGCCGTTGCGCACTTCCTGAGCGGGCTTCATGATGACGATATCGCCGTCGAAAATCATGGCATCGATCATGGAATTACCCTGTACTTCCAGGGCAAACAGCTTTTCGCCTTTTTCCCGGGCTGGTAGCAGGCTGCGGGCTACCTCGACCATGCTCTCCGCATCGTAGTAAGAGAAATCGGAAGGCGGCACCGGCACCGGCTCCGACGCAACAATGCGCCCAACCACCGGCACTTGCAGCAGCTCATCCACTGCCTGGCGAACCGACTGAGCGGTTCGATGCACAGCGGAAACCAGCGAAGCCCCTACGCCTTCAGAATCACTGGCTGGCTTGAGCAAGCGGATTCCGCGGGAGACGCGTCCATCCCGCTCGATATAACCTAAATCTTCCAACTGTTCGAGATAATAATTGACCACTGAGGTGGAAGATATGGAGGCATTATCGCAGATTTCGCGAATGGAAGGGGGGTAGCCATATTGCTTGTAGAAATGTTCCAAGACCTCCAGGATTTTCTTCTGACGGTCGGTGAGACCTTTTGCACGGCGTCTTGCCATCATAAGCTTTACTCCCAGGAACTGAAAACAAGTACGTTTGTGCTAATAATATAACAGAACAATCGTTCTATGTCAAGAGGAATAAATTTACCGTACCAGGCATGACTAAGCTTCCACAACCACCCGCTTGCGTCGGGAGAGCATTCCTTCGACTCCCAGTATGATCAGCGCCAACCAGATAATGCAAAATCCTGCAATTCGAGACTGAGTAAATGATTCTTTATAGACCAGCACGCCGAGTAGAAATTGGAGCGTGGGATTGATATACTGTAAAATACCCATCAGGGTAAGCGGCATATGCTGTACGGCTGATGTAAACAGCAAAAGGGGTATGGTGGTCATCAAGCCGGCGCCGGCCATCAACAGGTCAGCTCGATATCCCATGTGCAGGAAAGCCCCCTGCCCGATGCAATCCGCATAGATGAGATAGAGCAAAGCCGGCAGGAATAAAAGGGATGTCTCCAGAGTCAACCCATACAAGGCATTCAACGGGGTTGTTTTTTTGATCAAACCATACAGGCTGAACGAGACCGCCAGCGAAAGGGCAATCCACGGCAAGCGTCCATAGGTGATGGTGAGGAAGAGAACACCCAACAACGCCATCCCAATCGGAATCCACTGCCATGTGCGCAGGTGTTCATGTAAAAAAATTATCCCCATCAGAATGCTGATGAGAGGGTTGATGAAGTAGCCCAGGCTGGCTTCGATGACGTAACCGCTGTTAACCGCCCAAACATAAACCAGCCAGTTGATGGTGATCAGCAGGGCGGTGACGGTATAGATGGGAATCATGGCGGGTATCCAGGCTGTATCCCGGAATGACTTGAACTGTCGGGTAAGGATAATGAAGCAAACCAGGATGATGCACGACCACAAAATGCGATGGCAAATCAATTGCAGGGCGGGGACATCCTTGAGCCATTTCCAATAGACCGGAAACAGCCCCCACATCACATAAGCTGCTATGCCATACCATGTTCCTTTGTTCAAATTTAACTCCAATCAGGCTGACTGAATAATGGTTTTGGAATTCATCGATACAACAAACAATGGGGTATTTTACCCGAATTCAAGCGGTTAATTGAGAGTGTTGAAAAAAGTAATATTTTAACTCATAAGCCAAAAATCTGTCCTAGATTTATAGGGGAGGTTGGGTAAGGGTGAAGTCCATTATTCATGTGCAACGCACCTCAAAGGTGCGTTGCACATTGTGGCTTATTCTTTTTCACCACCCTCACCCAATATAATTGATAACAATTGGTTAATTGCAAAATATAAATAAAAGTGTATAGAGATAATAACATGAATTCATCCACGGTATGAAGCTGTTTTGCTTATCAATGTGCGAAAACCTTGCTATCCCGAGAGCGTTTACCCTCATTTTCCCACGATAAGGATGCGTTGCACTCCGATAATTTAACTTATCCAGGTTCTTCGCCTGGGTATGCTCACTTTGTCATGCCCGTTTTTGATTGGAGTTTGTTACCTTTGCCTGATTGGCTTCCATATAAGCTCGAAGCAGGGCATTCATACGGGTCTGGTATCCGCTGCCAATCAGTCTGAGATTCGGTTGTAGAATTCGATTTCTTCATATTTACACGCTTTTCGGGCAGAAATAATCCTGATAACATCCTCAGTTTCTGTATGAAAAACAACAATGAC
>JBDKUB010000539.1:0-7411 GCA_039679915.1 Anaerolineaceae bacterium | reverse complement strand
ACCATGATTTCTGATTAAACATGGATTATTAGAGGCGGGCGGGTGTGATGAACACCAAGCCCGCCCTCACTATTCAACGAGGAGCACAGATAATGGATACTTTTTTGCAGAATGTGGTCAATGCTCTGCAGTGGGGGTCTTTCTATGCATTGATCGCACTCGGCTACTCGATGGTTTACAGCGTATTGATGCTGTTCAATTTTGCCCACGGCGATATTTTCATGGTTGGATCCTATATTGGTTTTTTCATCGCCACCGGTTTGCTCAGTCTATCGGCATTAGGATTCATCAATCTACCAGGATGGGCAATCCTGGCATTGACCATTGTTTTCGCCATGATATTAACCTCTTTTGTGGGTATGCTGGTGGAGCGTATAGGTTACCGCCCCTTACGGAACGCGCCACGCGCTTCAGCCGCCATCACCGGGTTGATGATAGGCATCATTTTCGAAACCGGAAACCTGTATTTACTAGGCGCTTCACGAAGAAAGTTTCCGGAAATTATCGAGACCACTGTTTTTAAAATCGGCAATGTCAGTTTAACCAATACGAAGATTTTCATCGTGCTGATTTCTTTAGTTTTCATGATAGCCCTGCATCAGTTCATCCAACGTACCAAATGGGGTATGGCAATGCGCGCTATGGCATACGACTTTATGATCGTTCCTTTGATGGGCGTATCGGTCAATACGATTGCTGCTCTAACCTTTGGGCTCGGTTCAGCCTTAGCGGCTGCTGCAGGCGTCTTTTATGGCATGGCTTACCCGGTGCTTGACCCCTATATGGGAATTGAATACGGATGGAAATCCTTTGTGGCAGCCATTTTAGGCGGACGTGGTTCGGTAGTTGGAGCGGTGATTGCGGGATTTTTGATGGGCTTCCTGGATATCTTTGTTGCAACGTATTTTCCATCAACTATGCGCAATTTGATTACCTTTTCCATCATCCTGGTCATTCTAACATTCCGACCGTATGGATTCTTCGGCAAGGCATATAGCGCTCAGTTGCGGCTATAAATACCCATCTTAGCGTTGTAAAATCGTATGAGGACATATTATGAATTCTACAACAGATAACTCGACGCCGGCGCCGCGCAAGGGAATCCACCGTTTCTGGTCTTCTTTTCGCCAGTTCTTCGCCAATACACCACTGCTCGGCTGGCTGTTAGGTTTTTTGCTCGCTTCCATTTTTGAAAGTTTGCTTGGATATTCCCTGGCACGCGCAATCGGCTTAAGTAAACCTCCAGTCCTTTTTGGAGTGGATATATTTCTAAAAACACCTAAATTACTACCGGCTACTCTGCTCTACGATCTGATTATCTATATTCTCCCCATCGTATTAGTGGTGAAATTCCTTTCTCCACTGGCAAATCGCCTGGCTGCCTGGCTGCTTCGCTCCCCGATGTGGGTATCTGCGTTGGTTCACATGGCGTTGCTTTATGCAGCTCTGCAACTATGGACTAACGTGAACGACTATCGGGTGCTGGTAGCCAAACTTATGATGGTTTCGATCATCATCACCCTCAGCTTGAATGTGGTCAATGGCTACATGGGTGAATTCTCCTGCTCACATCCCGGTTTCCTGGCTGTGGGAGCATATGTCGCTTCTATGGTTACTGTGGCGTGTTTTGTCGGTGGCAGCCTTGGCTCTTTGGAATTGCCAAAATATTTGGGACCCATCATTTTCCCATTCGCATTGATACTGGGTGGATTGGTATCCGCTCTAGGTGCACTTCTTGTAGCTGTTCCCTCCTTCCGCACTCGCGGTGATTACTTGGCGATTATCTCTTTGGCATTTATGTTTATTGTCAAAAGCTTGTTCGAAAACCTGGAAATATTAGGAGGCGCACGGGGTTTTGGTGATCAACCCGATTTGGCAACCCTACCGGTTGTATTCATTTGGACGATGTTGTGTGTTTGGATTATCAACAATTTCGTGTCGTCAACCATGGGCAAAGCGCTGAACGCCGTACGTGATAACGAGCTGGCTGCCGATGCTATGACCGTTGATACGCGCAAGACCAAAATGATCACATTTTTGTTTGCTGCCTTTTGGGCAGGAGTTGCGGGTGGGTTATTTGCACATGTCATCCGCTATGTCAACCCAGGCACTTTTGGTCTGCAAAAACTGGCTGAAGTGCTGGCAATGGTCTATTTTGGCGGCTTGAATTCAGTGGTCGGTTCGATCGTTGGCGCGGTCGGATATAACTTGCTGAGTGAAATGCTGCGCCCGCTGGAATTGATCAAATGGATCATCATTCCTTTGCTCTTGATATTGGTAATGATCTTCCGTCCAACCGGGTTGATCGCTTTTCGCGAATTCGACCTGAATAAAATCTTGCAGCCCAAGATTCCGTCCAAAAAAGAAGAGGTGGAAAATGTCCCTCCTGCAAGTTAACCATATGACCCACTACTTTGGCGGTTTGCGAGCTGTATATGATTACAATTTATCGATTAATCCCGGTGAAATCCACGGTTTGATTGGACCGAATGGGGCTGGCAAGACGACCATCTTCAACCTCATCACGGGCATCTATACCCCAAGCGAGGGCGAAATCTTACTGGATGGAAAATCGATTGTTGGTATGCGCCCTCATCTCATCGCGGCTGCCGGGCTTGCCCGCACTTTTCAAAATTTACGTTTATGGCGGCACATGACGGTAATAGAGCATGTCAAACTGGCACGCTATTCCAAAATCACCTATGGCTTAGCCGGCGCTTTCTTCGGCACTTCCAAAAGAGTGAAGCAAGAAAAAGAAATCACCGAGAAAGCCATGGAATTATTGGAATTGGTGGGTATCGCTCATCTGGCTGATACCGTAGTAACCAATTTACCCTATGGCGCTCAGCGCCGTGTGGAGCTGGCTCGCGCCATGGCTATAGAACCAAAAATCCTTTTCCTGGATGAACCCACCGCCGGCATGAATCCGGAAGAGATGCTGCAAATGATGGATATCATCCGTCAATTGCAGCACCAATTCAACCTGGCAATCTTCCTTATCGAACACCGGATGCGGCTGGTGATGGAACTAAGCGACCGCGTTCAAACCCTGGTTTTCGGAGAGGTAGTTGCCGAAGGTTTACCGGAAGAGGTCCGCAATAACCCGCTTGTCATTGATGCCTATTTAGGCAAGGAGGTGGAGACCTGATGTTGCTCTCAATCGAAAATCTACAGGTATCCTATGACCGCATCAAAGCGCTACATGGCATCTCCTTCGAAGTCGATGAAGGGGAAATCGTCTGTATTATTGGAGCTAACGGCGCAGGAAAAAGTACCACGCTGCGTGCCATATCACGTCTTATGCCCGTACAGCCCGGATCGAAGATGACTTTTATGGGTCAAGATTTGACCGCATTTCAGCCCGATAAAGTGGTAAGCCAATTAGGCATCTCTCATGTTCCCGAAGGAAGACGTTTGTTTGGCAATCTCACCGTGATGGAAAATTTACAGTTGGCAGCTTTTGCTCGCAAAGACACCCAAGAAGTCGAGCGAGATTACCAACGTGTTTTCAAGATTTTCCCTCGTTTAGAGGAGCGCATGAAGCAAGCCGCCGAGACTCTCAGCGGCGGCGAGCAGCAAATGCTGGCAGTTGGACGGGCTATGGTCAGCGCCCGAAAAATGATGCTCCTCGATGAACCTTCGATGGGATTAGCACCACTGCTCATGGGCAATGTGTTCGACGCTCTGCGCGAAATCAATAAAGAAGGAACCACTATTCTATTGGTGGAGCAGAACGCCCGTATGGCGTTGAAATTTGCCAGCCGTGGCTATGTTCTGGAAAATGGGAACATCGTCTTGGAGGGAAGTTCTGCAGATCTACTCGCTAATCCGGAGGTGAAGAAAGCCTATCTGGGTGGATAAACACCCGCAGGGATTTATCATTTTCGATATAGAAGCCGTTGGTTTAAACCAGCGGCTTTTTTATCATAATAAGCCTGTCCCACAGGTTCGATGTATAGGTAGCCACCGACCTGCGCTCGAAAGCGAATAGCTGACAAGATCTTTTTATTTATGCTGTTATACAATTTTTAATCCCTTAGTCCGGTGACGTTCCTGTTACACATTGCCTGGCCACCGGTGGGTGGAGGGATTTTTCTCCCACTCTCTTGGTTCGTATTACTATTAAGCCCGGTAAATTTGGGATATTATTTCGGAATAGATAATCTGATCATTACAGAACTATTTATGGGTTTGGCGAAAGGGTAAAGGAATAGGACCCACCCCCAAACCCCCTCCCCGCAAGCAGGGAGGGGGCTCTGTGATTAACCATGATAGGTTTCACATGACTCGATTCAATATCGAGAATTCGTCTTTTGGGATATAACACCCTAACTGGGATTGTCCTAAAAGAAGGCTGTCACCTCGAGCGAAGCGAGAGGCCTTTTCATTTTTATGCTAAGATGTCTCGCTTCGCTCGACATGACATATATGACTTTTTGGACAGCCCCTTGAGGGTGGGGTCGTTTTTTTCCCTCTCCAACCTATCAGGAGTAGGATAATAGGGTTTCGCAGGGGATTCATTGCATAAATAATTTTCAATAAAACAATAAAAAAAATCATCCTCAATTATTAATAATGATTGCACTGTAATAATAGCACATAAATAGTTTATACATAGCCTTCGAAGCACTATGGAAGAAGAAAACCGTTCTTCTAACCGACTTATGAATTACCAAAAAGAAGAGGCAATGGATCCCGAACTCGGGTTTCCCCCCAGTTCTAGCTTTCCAATCGACTTATTGCCATCTCTCTTCTTTTCAGATAATGGTAAATCCAACGCATATTGGTCATCGCTGCCAAAGAGACCATCAAAGCCGTCTCGCGGAAGAGCCCATGCACCGGCAATTTGCTCCCCGGGTAAGGATTTTTGATTTCTCGGATATTGCCCTCAATGATCGCTCGTGGTTTCTTGCTGTTTTGTCCTCTGTCTTTCGTAATTAAATAACTAATAAAACCAATTAGTGCTTTTACAAATAAGTAGTATATTTTAAATAGGTATTAATGAAACAAGCGATATTTCGAAGGAGGTAGCCGATGAAGAAGCGAACCATTCACCCCGAGAAATGGATCGTACTGTTAATAGTTATCATTATACTTGATGGATTAAATCCAATACCAACCAAGGCAAATGATTGGGGAAACATTCGATTACCAGCAACCCAACCTCAACAAACCGAACCTACCCCGGAGGTGCCTTCCGATTGGTTGACAACGATTCAAGAAGACTTACAACAAGCCGAGTATAACATTACCTGGCAGGAGCAAACCTACCTGAGTGATTTACCGGCAGCGTATCAATCCCCCAACCGGGCGAATAATTTGCGGGCATATTATGCACCGCAGGGGCTAATCGTTATACCGCGCATCTGGGTGGAAGTGATCGAAACGCCTCCCTGGCGTATAGAGATTTCATTAACAACCTGGGGAAGAGCTGGTGCGTTATCGCCCGTGCCAGAAGCCAGTCT
Source organism: Anaerolineaceae bacterium (assembly GCA_039679915.1). Lineage (GTDB taxonomy): Bacteria > Chloroflexota > Anaerolineae > Anaerolineales > UBA4823 > JAAZNS01. Next base: position 1,946 of record JBDKUB010000539.1, on the reverse strand, counting down.
CGAAGCAACAAAATCTGAAGACGCGACCAACCGTATCGACTTTTTGCGTGATTCGATCGTCGAATGGTACCGCAATGACGAAAATGGCATCGAACAGGGTTTCACCTTATCTTCTCCACCTGTTGAGGGAGAAGGTCCACTTCAATTAGAGTTGATTCTAAGCGGGACGCTTTACCCACAAATGAATTCATCGGGAGACGGCATCGAATTCATGAATGATGAAGGACAAGCGGAATTACATTACGGTGGATTGGCAGCCGTTGATGCAGAAGGCAAATCCTTACCTGCCTGGATGACATTGGATGATGCAACACTTTCTCTAATTATCGATGATAGCGGGGCAGTGTATCCCATCGAGATCGATCCAATCTTGACCGGCTTGCCTTCCGATGACGACTGGAATTATGGATTTGTTACGGCAAATACTAAATTCGGTTTTTCCGTAGCTACTGCCGGGGATGTAAATGGCGATGGATATTCTGACGTAATCATCGGTGCACCAAATTTCGATGGTGGTATGGTGGATAATGGAATGGCGGTAGTGGTTGATGGCTCTGCAAATGGGCTCGAAGCATCTGCAGGTTGGGTGATTATAGGCGACCAGGCTAATGCTAACTTCGGTTATTCGGTATCCACGGCGGGTGATACAAACGACGACGGTTATGCAGAGGTTATTATTGGTACCCCGTATCACGATGCTGATTACATAGACGATGGAGCCGCCTGGGTATATTACGGCGCCAGCAGCGGATTACCGGCTGACCCAGGAGAGTATTACCATGCCGGCGCAGACGATTATGGCGCGTTTGGGATTTCGGTGGCATTTGCCGGTGATGTGAACGGCGATGGTTATGGCGACATTATCATTGGGGCGTCTTTACGCTCAAATAGTGTCTCGGAATTGGAGGAGGGGTATGCTATGGTGTATCACGGTTCCGCCTCCGGCTTGAGCAATGGCTTTAACTGGCACGCCGAAGGAGAGCAGGCAGGAGCTTCGCTGGGACGCGCCGTGGCGACCGCGGGTGATGTGAACGGCGATGGTTATGCAGATGTGATCGTTGGCGCTGACAGGTATGATCATGAAAGCGATGATGAAGGCGCAGCCTTTGTGTGGTATGGAAGCGAGGAGGGTGTCAATGAGGGAGTAACCGGCACGCCTGCGAACGCGGATTGGAGCGCGGAAATCAATTCTTCAGGTGCCCGGTTTGGTGCGGCAGTTAGTACCGCCGGCGATGTGAATGGTGATGGTTATGCAGATGTCATCGTGGGAGCGCCCTATTATGGTTCAGGGGAGGATGATGAAGGAGCAGCCCGTTTATATCTTGGATCGGAAACCGGCCTTGAAACCGGTTATGATAATCATGATGAAGGGAATAAAAATGATGCGCAATTTGGTAAGTCGGTGGGAACTGCCGGTGACGTGAACGGAGATGGATACGCCGATGTGATTGTAGGTGCGCCTTATTACACGAATGATAGCTCGGAAGAAGGCATGGCTTTTGTCTGGTACGGATCGGCAGGTGGGATCAGCACCAGCCGGGATTGGGATGCTGAAGGGGATGCAGTCAATGCTAATTATGGTTATTCGGTAGCTACTGCCGGCGATGTGAACGGCGATGGTTATTCCGATATTATTGTCGGCGCCCCGGGTAAAAACACATCCGGCGGCTCTGCATTTGCATATTACGGCAGCTCTGACAGCGTGGAAGACGATTACGGATGGAATAAACCCAGTAACAAGGTAAACGCCCATTTCGGGCATGCGGTCGCTTCCGCCGGCGATGTCAACGGTGATGGTTATGCCGACGTCATTGTAGGGGGACCTCAATGGGATGGCGGATTGGCGTTTGAGGGTATTGCAACACTTTACCTTGGGTCTGGAAGCGGTTTGAATATAGCACCCTCCTGGTCGAAGACAAGCAACCAGGAGAATGCACAATATGGCT
>JBDKUB010000336.1:0-5006 GCA_039679915.1 Anaerolineaceae bacterium | reverse complement strand
CAATAGTTTTCCTAAATATAATTGCCAATCTTCCAAAGGGCTGCTCAATAATGGTTCTATGCTTAAACGTTCTTTCTCCCCCACAAAACTTTCCAGGGCAATGACCAATGAAACCGATATGGGGAAGAAACCGACTATCATCAATAAAAATGGGATCAGCCGCTCGCTGATGATGGGGGCGCCATATTTTTGTACGAAATTGACTGCCTGAGCAGCGGTAAAATTCATCAACCAAGGGAAAAACAACGTTAGGATAACTATTGGGAAAATAATGCGCCAATCGCGAAATTGATCGCGCACTTCTCGTACGGTGACGATTAGCGCCGGAGCTAGATTTTTACGGATATTTCCAGATGCCGTTTTGAGGGTGTCAACTTGCATCTTGCGCCTCTTTCTCGCGCGAAGCGCTGATCGCCGATAGATATACTTGCTCCAGGCTGCGGGGTACTTCCTGAAGAGAGACAACGCTCATCCCCTCGTGCAGCAAATAACTTAGTATCATGGGGTTCACTTGTTCCGGCTGCCCTGTCCTATAACGGATGGTATTCGAGCTGGTAGCAGATAACAACGCACCCTCAGGAAGATGTAATTCTTTTCCATCCAAAGCGCTGCTCAGGCGGACTTCATATTCCGCAGGCCCAAGAAGGGTTTGCTTTAATCCAGAGGGTGAACCTTCGGCAATGATCTTACCTCGCCGGATGATGGCAATCTTATCTGCCAGGTCTTCTGCCTCTGCTAAATTATGCGTACAAATAATGATGGCTCGGCTTTCCGAACGCAGCCCGCAAATCAGCTCCCGTACCAGGCGGGCGCTCTCCGGGTCCATAGCAGAGGTCGGTTCATCCAATAAAAGCACCGGGGGTTCATGAATTAACGCCCGGGCTAAGGCTAATTTTTGACGCATTCCTTTCGAGTACTCGCCAAGTCGCTTATGTCGATCTTCCTGTAATCCGAAATTATCCAATAGATAATCGATACGAGAAATCCGACGGTTGTTATCAAGACCATAAAGCTTGCCAAAAAAGTCCAAATATTCGTCTGCGCGCATGCGATTATATAGACCATGCTGCTCAGTGAGCACCCCGACCGAAGCGCGCACCCGGGCTGGCTGATCCACGACATCATATCCCCCCACTGTGGCTGATCCACGGGTCGGTTTCAAAACCGAGGTTAACATGCGTATGGTGGTGGTCTTCCCGGCACCATTTGGGCCCAATAATGCCAGCACCTGTCCGGCGTCAACCTGAAGATCTACTCCATCCACAGCCCAGAATTGATCGAATTGTTTGCTTAGGTCTCGAGACGATATCATAGAATAGCGATTCAAGTATCGTTAAATAATATTTCCACACGACTGTTTTCTTAAAAAAACAACAGTCATGTTATAACCTAAAAATATATCATTCACTCAGGGTTATCAGAATTGTTAACTGCGGGTTTGCGATGGCGTATGAATAAGAAAATAGCTGAGAAAATTGCGACCACCAGCATTACACTCTGATTGGCATTCAGCCTTCCGAGCATGGAAGCATCCAGGCGCAAAAACTCTAACCCAAAACGTCCTATTGGATAAATGATCAGGTATAGCAAAAAAACATCGCCATTTTTCAACCGCTCTGGAAAGCGCCGGCTTAGCCAGAGCAGAAAGCCCATATTTGCCAAATTCCAGATCGATTCATACAAAAACAGCGGATGATAATAGGAGATCTCCCTATATTCGGGTAAACGCCGCCCGGGTTCGATATAGATAGCCCAGGGTAAGTCGGTTGGCGCACCGTAAAGTTCTTGATTGAAAAAATTACCCCATCTGCCAATCGCCTGACCTAAAGCAATCGCCGGTGCTGTAATATCTGCCCATACTGCAAAATGCAGATGTTTTTTCCTGCAATACAAAAAGAGAGCCAACATACCGCCGATAACCGCACCGGGAATACCCAATCCCCCTTTACGGATGTTGATCAAATCCAATGGATGAGTGAGATAATAACTGGTAGTAATTCCCTGCTCCACCATGGATTGGGGTGGGGTAAACACATGCCATAAACGTGCCCCAATAATTCCGCCAATCAATACCCAAACCAGGATATCCCAGACTATATCCCCATCTAGTTTTCTGCGCCGGGCTTCATAAGAAGCTAAAAAAGCGGCTAGAATAACCCCCGCGGTAATGATGATTCCATAAAAATATATTTTGAATGATCCAATATAAAATCCATCGGGCATGAGTGACCTCGATTTGAATTAAAGTTTGTGCGCCTTACTGCGTACGTCCCAGATCCGTTGCAGCGCAGTCAAATTAGCCAGGATAGCGATGATCCACAATGACACCTTGGGAATATTGAAAATCAATCCTGGCACAAGCACCAGATATCGTTCCATGCGGGTTAGTATCCCCACTTTGGTTTCATGCCCCAAAGATTGAGCGCGAGCGCGTACATAAGATACTAACACCGATCCGGCTGCTGCAAGATATGCCAGCACCACGTACAGCCACTCTCCTTGTTGCAAATAATAATAGAGCAATCCCCCGAAAATCACCAGTTCTGAATAGCGGTCGGTGACCGAATCGACGAAGGCACCAAATTCCGTGGGTTCACCACGCAGCCGCGCCATAGCGCCATCCAGAGCATCCACAGGACCCATCAACAAGATGAGAATACCGCCCCATACAATATAACCTTGGGCGAGCAATATGGCGCCAATGGTGTTTCCAACCAAGCCAAGAATAGTTACCGTATTAGGCATCAAACCGATGCGGTTTAAAAATGCCGCTGGTTGATTGAATATCCAGCCGAACTTTTTCCGTGCCTGGTCGGTGAGGCTCATCCGAGATTTTGTATCTGCGATGCGATCAGACAATCTTTCACCTACCTTTCTAATCTTCTTCACTATCTTCGTCTTGAGAAATCAAAACCTGGCGTTCTCGCCCACCACCTGTGGATGGACCAATCACACCCAATTCTTCCAATTCATCCACCAGGCGAGCTGCTCGAGGGTAACCTGTCCGCAGTCGTCTTTGTAATAGTGAGGCGCTGGCGCGCTGTGTTTCACGCACAATTTTAATCGCTTGCTCGATCAAATCGTCCCGGTCTGCTAAAATGGCATCTTTTTGAAGCATTTCTTCCCAAGGCGGCTGTTCGTCTTCTTTTTTCGGAGCAGCTTTTTGCCAAAACGTAATTACCTTTTCGACTTCCTGATCCGTCACCATCACACCTTGAGCGCGGATGGGACTAGGGGCTTCTGGGGGCAAGAAGAGCATATCACCATGGCCTAACAACGTTTCAGCCCCGGCAATATCAAGTATAACCCTAGAATCGACCCCTGAAGCAACAGCAAAGGATAATCGAGCCGGAAAATTGGCTTTGATCAATCCGGTAACCACATCTGTGCTTGGACGTTGTGTGGCAACGATCAAATGGATTCCGGTTGCGCGTGCCATCTGCGCCAGACGGATTAAAGCCGGTTCGGTTTGTTCCGGTGCGGACATCATCAAATCTGCCAATTCATCGATCAGAATAACAATATGGGGTAAAATTTCTTCGCCTTTATGCTTGCGAATTTTCCGATTATAGGTATCCAGATTGCGCGAATGCGTCACTTCCAGCAGTTTGTAACGCCGATCCATTTCAGTAACTGCCCAACGTAGCACACCCAAGATTCGCTCGAGTTTCGTCTCGACATTGCCGTACAAATGAGGCAATCCGTTGAAACGAATCAGCTCGACCATCTTAGGATCGATCATCACCAGACGAAGATCTTCCGGGGAATTATTCATGACCAAGCAAGTAGTTAGCGCGGCAATACATACCGATTTACCGGAACCGGTCGTACCGGCGATGAGCAGGTGGGGCATATGCCCCAAGTCGGCAACCACAGGTTGACCGGAGACATCCCGTCCCAGGGCAATTGTCAAAGGTGCGCCAATCTTATGGAACGCTTCGCTTTCCAAGATAGGCCGCAGCCTGACCACGGTGGAACGGGCATTTGGGACCTCGATACCGATGTAAGGCCTGCCGGGCACCGGCGCTTCAATGCGTAACCGCTCGGCGGATAAAGCTAGCGCCAAATCTCGATGCAAAGCGGCAATCTGAGCCACGCGCACCTTCTGGCGATTGCTTTCACCTTCACTGCCTGCCTTCTCCAAGAAACCGGGCTCCACCGCAAATTGGGTCACCGTTGGACCGACTCGGTAGCTGATGACTTTTGCCGGAATGCCAAACTCGGAAAGAGTTTTTTCGATCAAACCAGCCGCAAGATTGATGTGGCGCTCATCCGGGCGGTTAGCATGCTCATAGACTAATAATTGTAAGGGTGGCAAACGCTCATCCCGAGGCAAAGGATTCGACGGTTTTGCTGCCAAATCTTCCTTGCTGGGAAAAGCAAATTTTTTACGAAACTCTGCCGGCAGTTGGACGGATTTTTTCTTTGTAACGCCTACAACGCCCGTCGCTTCGTCTTCACCTTGAAGAGGAGCGATGCTTACCACCTGCCCTGAATCAGAACCATCAGCCTGCATCGACATAGTGGGATTATTTAAATCCTTGAGCCAACCCGAAATAACCTGCCACACGCCGAGTGCTATGAAGGAAAATAACACAATGAATAAATAAATCACAATAATGTGAATGATTTTAGCGGCTGCCCCCAATGGAGCAAAGGGTAATCCGGTAATATATGCCAATGCCCAACCGATTCTGCCGCCATCCATCCCGGCATCTGCTCGATCGATGGAGTATCCCCCAATACTGGAAAGCAGAGCGAGGCTGCAAAAAGCAACGATTTCGACAGCAAATACCCGCCCCCAAGCAAAAGTAATCAATGACAACGTATCATGACGCAACAGGAGGACGCCCAGCATGACACCCCCAGCCGCGATCCATAAACGTCCCCAGCCCAACCATAATCTAAGAAAATGTGCCCAGCGCTCTAATACCCCACCGGTTAAACCTGGCAACAACAACGCCAAAATCGTCATCAATGCGAATGCCAACGCCAGCACTCCCCCC
>JBDKUB010000493.1:0-9616 GCA_039679915.1 Anaerolineaceae bacterium | reverse complement strand
CGATGAATGAGGTAAATGACACCGTGCGATGGAATTTGCATCGCACGGTGTTTATTTTTCGGTTCAGAAGTCTCTATCCTAATAGTTTGTCAAACCTAATTCTATGATTTAACTTAATTCTTTCATTTACCAATCCCACCCCGTGGGGTTGACCCAAAAGAAGATTGTCACCCCGAGCGAAGCGAGGGGTCTTTTCATAAATTATATTATATTTAGATGTCTCGCTTCGCTCGACATGACATTTATAACTTTTTGGACAGCCTCAGAAGTTAAATAAATCAAGAAAATCCAAAATCAAGAATCATAGTTGTCAGAGTACCAAGTTCTATAAAATCGGGAGGAGATACTCGTATGCACTCAACGCGGCTTTGGCTCCTTCACCAACGGCGATCAGAACTTGTTCTGCAAAGCCATCGGTGACATCGCCGGCTGCGAATATTCCCGGAACACTCGTCCGCGCCATATAGTCGACTTTAATCCTTCCAAATTCATCCAATTTCACCAAGCCGGCTACCATCTGCGAATTGGGAATCAATCCCATTTCCACGAACGTACCATCCGCTTCGATCTCCTCGATTTTTCCATCCGGGCTTTTGATGACCACTCTTTCACAATAATCATTACCCTTTACTTCGACCACCTGATAACCCTGGAAAATCGTCACATTATCCTGCTGACTTAATTTTTTACCCAGAGCGGTATTTAAAGATTCTTCGCTAATTCCCACCAGGTGGACATGCTGTGAAACAGTTGCTAATTCAGCCGCTGACCTTAACGCCAAATCTCCATCGCCAACGACTACGGTTTTCCTCTCGATGAACAAAGGCGCATAGCTCAGGGCTGAGTAGCATAAACCATGCATAATGAAGCGTTTCTCGCCAGGCACTTCCAAGCGTTTTAACCTGACACCCGAAGCGACGATGACCGCCCTGGCATTCAATTCGCCGCCGCCTCGAGTATGCACGGTAAAGCTGTCTTTCTGTTTTTCGATTAAGTCAACGGCTTCCATGTGCCTGGCAAATTTTAGATATTCCAACTCCGTGCGAAATTTGTTGATCACCTCTATGCCGCGTATCACCTGGTATTCTTCAATCCAGGGCAATGATAGGTGGTACTGCGTTTTTCCTCCCAGGTCTTTAGATACCAAAAGTGCATTCAGGCGTTTTCGAATAGCATAGATCATCGCTGTAAGGCCTGCTGGACCACCACCAATGATTATTAAGTCGTACATCCCTCACCTGGATTTCTATCTCTTAATTATTCTTTTGGCGGTTCAGGAATGAAGCCTTTTTCCATCATCATTTTGGTCAAGTCACGGGAACGCTTGATGATTTTACGGGCTTGTTCATAGGCTTCGTCATAGGTCAATGTTTTCCCAGCTACGCCAATTTCCTGAGCTTTCATGGCCACGGCTGCTGCTTCGCGAGGGAATACTTCCCAGTCATCCATATTAGGTAGGATATGCTCGTCATCCATTTTATCGCTTATCTGATTTGCCATGGCTTCTGCAGCAGCAAAGCACATTTCATCCGTGATGGTGCGGGCACGCACATCTAATGCACCTCGGAAAATTCCAGGGAATCCAAGAGAATTATTGACTTGGTTAGGAAAATCGGAACGACCGGTAGCTACCACAACTGCGCCGGCTTCTTTTGCTTCCCACGGCCAAATTTCCGGAACCGGGTTGGCACAGGCAAACAAAATCGCATCTTTATTCATGGTTTTGATCCATTCCGGATCAATAACGCCCGGGCCTGATTTAGAGAGCGCAATCACCACATCGGCACCCTTGATAGCGTCCGGCATTTGCCCCTCACGCCCTTCGGCATTCGTGGTTTCGCAAAGTCGCCATTTATCCACATACTCTGCTTTACGCATCTCCAGGTCTTTGCGATGCTTGCCCAAGATGCCTTTAGAATCCACCATGAAGCACTTCTTAGGATCGGCGCCCCAGCCAAAGATCAAGCGAGAACAGGCTACATTAGAAGCGCCGGTGCCAATGAATGTGATTTTTACTTCACTCATCTTTTTACCAACAACTTTGAGGGCATTGATCAAACCCGCTAAAGTTACTGTGGCAGTTCCTTGTTGGTCATCATGCCATACCGGAATCTCGGCTTTTTCTCGCAGCGTATCCAAGATGTAGAAGCATTTTGGATTTGAAATATCTTCCAGGTTTACGCCACCAAAGCCGGGTTGCAACGTCAATACGGTATTGATAATTTCATCCGGGTCTTTGGTATCCAGCATAATGGCAACCCCATCGACGCCACCCAGGTATTTATAGAGCAATGCTTTCCCTTCCATTACCGGAAGGCCTGCTTTCGGACCAATATCGCCCAGGCCTAAGACACGGGTCCCATCGCTGACTACAGCAACCGTATTCCACTTATTTGTGTATTCATACACCAATTCCGGATTGGCTTCGATGGCTTTACATGGTGCTGCTACACCAGGCGTATACCAAATAGCAAAATCATCGAAACTCCTCACAGTGCATTTTAAAGCTGTTTCTACTTTTCCATGATAAAAAGGATGAAGAAGCATGGCATCAGCAGAAGGTTTTTTTGCCTTTGCTAATAATTCTTCAATACTTACCTTTTTTTGTTCTTTCGACATATTATCCTCCAATAGAATTTGTATAGCTCATAGGCAAATACAATGAGCACAAATATCACTTAAAACAAAACTCTCCGGATTAATTCACCTCCATTCCCCATAGAATCCATTTGCCTGAATTATCGATTTGTTAAAATAAATTCTTATTAATGCATTGTATCAACAACTATGGGGAAAGTCATTTGCTGAAAATAATGTAAAAGTCATGCACGCATTCTGACATATGTCACAGATTTGGCGGCTATATATATTATTATTTTACTATTATTGTAATAAAAGAGGCAATATTACGGTAAATTCACTGCCAACACCCACTGTACTTTTCACCCCTATTTTGCCACCAAACCGTTTTACGAGGTCTTTTACAATCACCAAGCCTAATCCTGTCCCCTCTTTTTCCATCTCTTTTGCATTTGGAGCCCGATAAAATTCCTGAAATAATTGAGCTTGTGCCTCCTCTGATATCCCTATTCCGGTATCTTCGATCGTCACACAGGCTTCGTTTTCCACACGGGTTAATTTAACAGTTACTTTCCCCTTAGGTAGAGTATATTTAATTGCATTGGAAACTAAATTATTGAAAATACGATCTAAGCCTTCTTGTGTGGCTTTTACCATGGGTGTTATCTCGGATATATGATTTTCCCATATAAGATCGATTTCTTTTTCTTTAGCGCTGATTTCGAACCTTTTTACAACCTGTTCGATTACATCATCCAATCGAATGGGTTCCATCTCTCCATGCGATTTGATATCTGCCTTGCCGGCAGCCAGGTCCAATAAATCGTCGACTAATCCTTGCAGCGCCTCCGCTCGTTTCGACGCTCGTTCCAATATATCCCGCTGTTGCTCATTCAAACCACCCGCATAACCAGCCGTGATAGTACGCAATAGGCTTTTTATCACACTTACTGGTGAACGAAGCTCATGAGTGACCATCCGCACAAATTGGCTTTTGGTTGCATCGAGCGCTTCAATAGCTTGATAAGCCAGAGCATTCTCGATGGCGGTGCTCCCTTGCGCTGCGATAGCTGCAATAAAAGTTTCGTCATCCTTTGAAAAGTGATTGACATTATGACTATATACGCCCAATATGCCCAGAGGACCACTCTTCCCAATCAATGGCGCTACAAGCATTGAATGTATCCCTTCCCGAATCGTTGTCGCGGGATACTGTAACAAGGATGTTTGGCTCGTATCGGGTATATTAACGATTTTCCCTGATAATACCTCCTGGATTAGAGGATTGTTCTGGACATCTATGGAACCGTTATCTGGAAAATTTTGGCTCAATCCAAAATCAGCCACTCTTTCCAAATGCTGCCCGGTTTTGTCCAGCAAGCGGATGAAGCAGGCATGGACGTGCATTACTTCTGCAGTGTTTTTGACAAGGCGATTCAATACTTCAGATAATTCTAACGTCGAGGAGATGGCACGGGCTCCGTCGTTCAAAGCCTGTAAACGCTCGGTGGCTCGCTGTAAATTTACAGTTAATTCCATCACTTCTTCTTCTCGTCGCCGTAATCTCTGATTAATCGATATCGCTAAATAGGCTGAAATCAAGCTTGTTGCACCAAAAAACAGTAGTATAGCAAGGACATACCAGATATTCTTATAAAGGGCTTCTTGTAAAAATCCTTCTACGGGATAGTGGGGTAATATACCCAAAAATTCCAACCCTACATCAAGCCAAACCAATAGGATTGCAACCAATGAATATATATATGCCGTTCGAGGGGTGAAAAATATCGCAGCGATGATGATATGGAACACAAAGAATAATATGGCAGGACTTTCCACTCCCCCCGAAAAATGAATCAATAATATCATTGCCAACCAATCCAATCCTACTTGCCAATGCGCCAGGCGAGTATATTCTTGCGTGGCGGCCGGGTTCGATTGGATTTTTTTATCTATATAATAAAAAATGCTGTTATAAACCAATATAACAGCACCAATCAGATAAATTGGGAAAGTGAATAATTGTAATTTTAAGATTGCGTTGACCGACCAGGCTGTTAATATCACACCCACCCCAGCCAGCCAACGCAATCGAATTAACCAGGCAACACTCGCTTTAAGCTCTTCTTCTATCAGCGATCGTTTGCCTTGAGGGGTTAACCCATTGATGGGTGATGAATTCATGGGAAGCGGCCCTTCCACCATGAGCTTCCCTAAATCATTCACCCAATTGCTTCTTTACCGTAGCCAATAATACATCGGGTTCAACAGGTTTTTCCAAAAAAACTTCCACGGGTAGATAATCTTGATCGGGAGAGAAGCGTAATGAAGTTGTGTCATGAATAGCTGTCAGCATTATAATAGGGATATCCTTAAATGCTTTTAGTTCGGATTTTGGATCTTCGCTCTTAAGGTCTAATGCAAATTGGAAACCCGCTGTTGCGCTGTCCATCATGACGTCCAATATAAGCAAATCGGGTTTTTCTTTTTTCATCGAAGCTAATCCTTCGGTAGGATTTGTCGCCTCTTTAACCTCGTATCCCGCAGCTTCCAAAGGTAAACGAAGCGATAATCGTACATCCGGATCATCATCTACTAGGAGTATACTTTTTTTATTCATTATTTTCTGTTCCCAATATCATCCATAATATGATTTATAAGATTTGGCAGTATTTGTGTAACTTCAGGGCTCAAGCCTTCATCCATATCGGTATTGGCTGGTTCAACGCCATATAGTGTCAGCTTCTCTGGCAAGATATTCAATGCTTCTGCAAGCTCTAAACCTGCAGCTAATCCAGGTTGATGAAGAGAGAGAATTTCATCTTCATAGAGTATTCTCACTTCCTCAGGTGAAAACCGGTGCCATTCACCGGGCTGCTTACCCATTCGAACAGCATCGATTATCACCACAGAAGACCAACCATCCAACCAGTTTGGCAGTTCCCAACCTGGTGTATGTGCCGCTTCGACGAACACATCGGATGGCAATTCTCTCTCTTTCAAAATCTGCACCGCCGCAATTCCCAAACCATCGTCGCCACAAAGTGGATTTCCGACACCCAGGATGAGCGTTTTTTCATCCCGGTTTGGTATGTGGACTGCCATTTATCCTACCTGTTCTCTACCTCAAGAACATGAACCGAGCACGAAATACATGGGTCATATGCCCGAACCAGCATCTCTAGTTCTAATCGAATTTCATCGGCGGATTTATCGATTATTTGAGGTACCAGCGCTTCCATATCGGCTTGAATATTCGCAATGTTTTGGTTGGTGGGAATGATGCAATCAGCACCGGTTATCATTCCATCTTGCCCAATCTCATAATGATGAATGAGCATACCTCGGGGTACTTCTGCAACACCCACGCCATCGCAATTCTTGAGCTTCACCGAAGTCGGCTCTTCGGGTTTGATTCCTCGAGCGAGCAGTTGATCGATAACTTGAATAGCATCTTCTGTGCAATGCGCAATTTCGACCACTTGCGCGGCTGAATTCAAGAATGGATTGGTAACTTTTGGTTTCATACCCAGCTTGGCTGCCGCTTCTTTAGCTTTCGGATGAAGCTGATCGTAATTATTATTGAAGCGGGCTAAAGCGCCAACCATCAACGAGTTGCGTTTATTTTTCGTCAGCTTCGCAGAGGAATGCTTGACTAAATACTCATTGGTGACGCTTTTATATGATTCGACCGGTACCCGAACGCCATCGCTGGTTTTTATCTCGCCATCAATGAACGCATATTCATCTGGCTTGGTAAGGGAAACATACTCGGTATCTCTCTCGAATTTAGGCCAGGGCAACGTTGCGCATAAATCGACCGTCGCGTTCACATCTGCCCAACTGTCGACCAATCTCTGGCGTAATTCTTTCAACTCGCCGATTGTGGGGAAATGAGTAAAGCCGCCTACAGTCATTGCAATCGGATGAGTATGGCGTCCAGAGACAGCAGCACAAATATCTCCTGCTAGCTTCTTCATACGTAATGCCCGTAAAACTACATCCGGATTTGATTTTGCCAATGGAATAACGCTGCCAACACCTAAGAAATCCGGAGCAACCAGCATATAAACGTGCAAAATGTGGCTATCCAGGATTTCCCCATTGAAGGAGAGCTTGCGCAGTAATTTAGTCTGTTCGCTTACTTCAACGCCTAAAGCCTTTTCAGAAGCTCGGATTGAAGCGGTCGCATGACCGGTAGCGCAGATCCCACAAATACGACTGGTGATATGAGAAGCCTCCAGGTAAGGACGACCCCGCAGCATCGCTTCGAAAAAGCGAGGTGTTTCTACAACCTCGAAACGGCATTCTTTCACCTTTCCATCGGCAATCTCTACGATGATATCGCCGTGACCTTCAACGCGTGTTACATGATGAACTTCTATTCGTTTGCTCATTATTCCTCCACCTTTAAGCTTTTTTCTGCTCTTGCATCATTTTCTGGCGAACCTGATACGTGTTGAACATGGTAAATTTCTTCATGATATCATCCACGGTCAAGCCTGCTTCTGCCAGAACCTCGCGCATTGAATCATCATTTGGATTGCTGATATATCCACGGCAGGATTCACAAGAAGCGCCATAGGTAGGGCAAATGGCTTTGCAACCCGCGCGAGTAATCGGTCCAAGACATACTTTACCTTTTTTGAAAAGGCAGACATTTTCATTTAGCTTGCATTCTACACAAACCGGATAATCCGGAATGGGAAGTTTCTTTCCCAACAATAATGCTTTTACACAAGCGATAAATTCATCACGGTCGATCGGGCAGCCTGGAATGAAAGCATCCACTTTGATTACGGCATCGATTGGACGTACGTCATAGGTAGGATACCAATCGCTTTTATCACCATAAACGTATTTTCTAACATCTTCCAAAGGATGTAGGTATTTCAGGGCATTGATACCGCCCAGATGAGCGCAAGCTCCTAAGGCGACTACAACCGCGGCTTGTTCGCGTATCTTTTTCAGTCTTGATTCATCGCTTTCTCGTGTGCAAGATCCCTCTATAAATGCTACCTGATAATCTTCACCTTTCTCAGTCATGGCTTCACGAAATTGAACAATATCCACAACATCCAGTAATTCCGGGTGGGTTTGCAGTGAATCGATCACAGTAAGCTGGCATCCTTCACAGCATGTAAAATCGAAGAAAGCTATTTTGGGTTTACCGTTCTGGCTCATAATGCTTCCTCCAAACCTTTGATCTCAGAATACGGAAATACCGGACCAGATTGACAGGAATAAATGTGATGGATCTGGCAATGCCCGCACTTTCCAACACCGCATTTCATGCGGCGTTCCAGCGAAAGATAGATATTTCCTTCAGATAGTCCCTTACCTAAAAATTCCATCAACACAAACTTATACATCACGGGGGGACCCACGGTTACACCAATAGTGTTTCGTGGATAGATCGAGATTTCCTTGAACAGCGTGGTGATCACACCCACATGACCTTTCCAATTTTCATCGCCTTTATCGACCGTTAAAAGCAGCTCCACATCCTTCCGATTACCCCATTCCTTCAATTCATCTTTGAATAATAATTCATCGGGATTGCGGGCGCCGTATAAGATGATGACCCTGCCAAAGCGAGCACGTTCATCTATAACCTGGTTGATTAGAGAACGCAGCGGAGGGAGTCCTAACCCACCCGGAGCGAATAGGATATCTTTTCCATGAAACTTTTCAATTGGAAATCCTCGTCCGAATGGGCCACGAACACCCACGGTATCGCCAACTTTCATTTTGTGCAAAGCACCGGTGACATCACCAACTTTCCTTACACAAAGCTCGAAAGTACCATTACTGCGGCTTGGAGAACTGGTTACACTAATCGGAGCTTCACCTACCCCCAAAATCGAGACTTCTACAAACTGCCCCGGTTTATGCCCTAAAGATATGCCATCTGGGAGCTCGAGTGTGAATACTTTATTTTGCTCATTAAGGGGAACCACCTTGGTAATGCGGGCTGTAACCGGCATGAATAGATGATTATCAGTTTCTCCATAGGCTGCAAGAGTAGTAGAACTTAAATTAGCAATCATGATTGACCTCCAACCTCTTTTTGCCGGTAGAGTTCATTAAACACACCGATCGGAGTGATATTGACTAAACAAGCCCGTGCACACCTGCCGCAACCTACACAACCCAAATAATTATGCGCTTCTAGGATATATTTTCCCTTTCGCATAAAGCGGTGGCGTTGGCGTAATGCGCGGCTCTTGCGGAAGTTATGTCCATCGCCTATTGTAGCGAATTCGTCCAGTTGGCATGAATCCCAGATACGCACCCTACGACCGTGTTGAAAGTCGAGTTCTATCTCATCTTTTACATCAAAACAGAAACAAGTCGGGCATACATTGGTGCAGGCAGCACAAGCCAGGCAGCGATCACCTAATTCATTCCAAAGAGGGCTTTTCATGCTCATGTTGAGCAGTGAGGGTAAGTCATTCACATCGAAATCTAACCGATAGGGAAAACGCCCCCATTTCTCACTGATGACTGCATTTAGCTTCTTTATTTCCTCATTGGATGCCGGGGTGCTTGTAGCATACTGCAGTAAATCTTTCCCTGCATCGCTACCAATATCAACCGCATAATAATCACCCAAATCGGTCAAGTGCAAATCGTAGCCATCTTCTGCAGAAAGCGTTCCCATGCTTTTACAAAAAGAGTTTTCATCACATGGGTTCAAACATTCGATACTGATGATGAATGTTTGCTCTCGCCTTGAGGTGTAATAGGGATCGATATGGCCCGTAGCAAAGACATGATCGAGCAATTTAATGGCATGTACATCACAGGTATGCACGCCAAACACAACTGTTTGCTGTTCAAGCGAGGGTGCCTGAACCTTGCCGTTTCCGCCTTTATCAAATTCGAAAAGGGTATCTTTGATAGGAAGGAAAAATTTCTTCGGAGGAAGAATTGTGGTCGTATAATCCAGTTTAAGGTCATTGGGGTCTTCTATGACCTTGAATGCATAGGTTCCATTTTCTTCCACCGGTCCACCTATTCTGAATTTAGATGA
>JBDKUB010000375.1:0-6633 GCA_039679915.1 Anaerolineaceae bacterium | reverse complement strand
CTATGCCTTCTTTACCAAAGGCAAGAAAATTTTGCGCTTCGAATTCATCATCGAAGATGAAGATGATAACTTACTGCTGGTAAAAATATTCAAGCGATAACTTACTCTGTGGCATACCCCAAAATTGCCAGGTGCGGCGAGTTCAGCGATTTACGCCGCACCTTGATGCTTTAATCTTATCTGGTATCGGGAAATGAACGCTACGGCTTGCTGCTGGTATAATCCTTGCGATGAAGCGAATACGAGATTTTCTTGAATTAATCAAATTCGAACATACCATTTTTGCACTCCCCTTTGCATACCTGGGAATGCTGCTGGCGGGAGATGGATTTCCTGGGTGGTGGGAATTCTTCTGGATTACCCTGGCGATGGCAGCCGCCCGCACGGCGGCGATGGGATTCAACCGGATTGCCGATCGGCATATCGATGCCCATAATCCCCGTACTGCTAAGCGGCCTTTGGTGACCGGCGATATCTCGCTGCGCACTGCCCTGATTGGAACCGTGATGGCTTGCGCGCTGCTCGGAGTCGCAGCCTGGCAGTTGAATCCATTGACCTTCAAGCTTTTTCCAATTGCTTTGGTGTTCTTGGTGGGATATTCATATACCAAGCGTTTCACCTGGCTCTCCCATTTCTTATTGGGATTTACAGATGGTTTGGCACCGGTGGGGGCATGGGTGGCGGTCCGTGGGTCGTTATTCACCATGGCAGATCTGCCTGCTTGGATTCTGCTGGTGACGGTCACATTGTGGATTGGCGGATTCGATTTGATATATGCCTGTCAGGATGTGGAATATGACCAGTTGGATCATTTACATGATATTCCGGCTCGCTTTGGGATCCCTTTTGCATTAAGACTTTCCATTGTTTGTCATATTCTGATGTTGATTTTATTGTTTGCATTGGGGTGGGTGATGGGGTTGGCTTGGCCGTATTGGTTGGGATTGGCCATCGCATGTCTGTTATTGGTTTGGGAGCACTCTCTGGTGCATCCTGATGACCTGAGTCGTCTGGACGTTGCTTTTTTCAATATGAACAGCTATATCAGTATGACCCTTTTCGTTTCTGTCCTTGTGGCGCTATATATATAAATTGGGAGATTTTTACTGGTGATAATCCAATGACACATTTAAAACGATTCGTTCTTCTGCTCGCCATTCTTGCGGTTAGCCTTTCATGCCAGGCGGTGAAAGGGATAATTCCTCCTTTGGGTAATCCCGCGTCGACATTTACACATACTGCAACCGTCACGTTAACGCCCATACCCCCAACATCTACGCCGCAACCGACATCGACACATACACCGCTGCCGCCTACCGCCACTTCGCAGCCAACCGCTACATTAGCGCCGCTAAAAACGGGCGAGCGCATCGATATCTTCGAGAAATTGTGGAAAATCATCGATGAAAATTATCTTTATAGCGATTTTAATGGTGTGGACTGGCAGGCAGTCCATGAGGAGTACTATCAAAAGGTCATCAATGCCCATGACCCTGAAAACTTTTATGCGCTCATGAATCAGATGATCAGCTTACTCAAAGATGATCATTCAGGTTTCTTGAGTCCGCGTGATGTGGAGCAAGAGGAAATCGAATTTGCAGGAGAAAATAACTTTACGGGAATCGGAATTTTGACCCAGGCTGTATATGAACGAAACTACGCGACAGTATTGATGACTTTTCCAAACAGCCCAGCCGAAAAAGCCGGGATAAAAGCCCACGATAATATCATTACCATCGATGGTCAGCCTGTAATCCAGAATGGCGAATTGATGCTCTATCTATTTCGCGGTCCGGAAAACACCCAAGTGACGGTAGAAGTACAAACTCCTGGGCAAGCGACACGTCAATTAACTCTAACCCGTAAACAATTTTCAGAAGCTACCCCGGTTCCTTTTCAAGTATTCAGTACCCCAAATGGTAAACGGGTGGGATATATTATGCTGGTAACGTTTGCTGATGTAACCATTGACAGGCAAGTGAAAAATGCTTTGGAAACCATGACCGCTGATGGCTCATTGGATGGCCTTATCCTCGATAACCGCATGAATACCGGTGGGGCGGATACGGTAACACAAGGTACACTGGGTTTATTCACCAAAGGTACATTAGGCTATTTTGTCGATCGAAATAATAATCAGCGTCAATTTTCGGTCGTTCCTACCGATATTAATGGGTCACAAAAAGTACCTCTGGTGGTGTTGGTAGGAAAAGGTACAGTCAGTTTTGGTGAGTTATTTGCCGGCACGTTGAAAGACAGTGGTCGCGCTTATATTATCGGTGAAACAACCGAAGGGAATGTAGAGCTGCTGCGAGGTTTTGATTTTGAAAATGGATCACGAGCCTGGATTGCGCACGAAAAATTCGTCCCGATAAATCACCCCCAAGAGAATTGGGAAAAGACCGGAATCATTCCCGACTTAACCGTATTGAGCCAATGGGACTTGGTTACCACTGAAACCGACCCGGCGATTTTAGCGTCGTTGGAGTATTTTGATTCTAATTGATTGAATTTGACGAATTTTGTGGTAAACTCATAAACATCCACTAGGTGGATGATAGCCGCTCGCTGAGTGGAGAGTTTTTCTCACTGCGCGGAGTATCCATGCTGAGTTTACCCGAAAAGATCATCTTCCTCCTCGCTTTGTTGGCTTCCGGCTATAGCGCTTATTTTGCCGGGGCGCGCATCTTACGAATAATCCGACGCGGGCATGGAAAACCAGACTGGCAGCTTGCCCGGCGAAGGCTGATATCGGTCGCCCTCAAGATCATATCATTTCAACCCGTTTTTCGTTTGCGCTTCTGGCCGAGCCTGTTTCACAGTCTGGTCGCCTGGGGCTTCATCTATTTCCTTTTAGTAAACCTGGGGGACGTTTTAAGAGGCTTCATCCCGAATTTCACTTTTTTAGGTCAGGGACTATTGGGGGATGTATACCGTTTAGGCGGGGATTTATTCAGCGTAGCGGTGCTATTCGGTATGCTGGCATTGATCATCCGCCGTTTTATCCTCAGACCGACAACGATGACTGCCCGTCAAGATGTATTCCTCGATGCACGCGCTCGCCGCGGGATTCGCCGCGATTCGGCCATCGTAAGTTTGTTCATCCTGGTGCATGTCGGTTCTCGGTTTAGCGGAGAGTCCATTCGCCTTGCCATGCAGGGTGCAGATACCTGGCAGCCCTTTGCTACGTTCTTTTCTCGTTTCTGGTCAGGCACCAGCATTCAAGCCTTGACTGTAGGCGAACATATCACATTCTGGTTGGCGCTAGGGGCGATACTGGCTTTCATTCCGTATTTTTTATATTCGAAACACATTCATCTTTTCATGGCGCCGCTCAACTTTCTTTTAAAACCCGAGCGTCATTCTATAGGTGAATTGGAAAAGCTGGATTTCGACGATGAGGAGGTCGAGCAATTTGGTGCGTTGCATTTAGAAGACCTGGGTTGGGAACAGCTCATGGATGCCTATGCATGCATTATGTGCTATCGCTGCCAGGAAGTTTGCCCGGCGTATAACACGGGAAAGGTACTCTCACCAGCAGCAATGGAAATAAACAAACGTTATTATTTGAATTATGAAGGTGGCAGGCTGGCGCGGGGTGAATCCAGTGAACCGACCTTATTGGAAATTACCATTCCCTATGAAGCGGTATGGGCGTGCACGGCTTGCGGCGCCTGCGTGGATATTTGTCCGGTGGCGAATGAACCGATGCGGGATATATTGGATATCCGTCGGGCACTGGTGCTGGTGGAGAACGATTTTCCGGATAAGTTGAAAACCACATTCCGCGGAATGGAACGGACTGCCAACCCTTGGAATATTCCTGTGGCAGACCGGATGAAATGGGCAGAAGGCTTACCGGTGCCAAGCGTGACGCAAAATCCGCATTTCGATGTGCTGTGGTGGGTAGGGTGTGCTCCGGCAATGGATGCCCGCGCCCAAAAAACGGCGCGTGCTTTTGCTCGAATATTGAATGCAGCCGGTATCAATTTTGCTGTGCTGGGAGAGCGAGAACAATGTACTGGAGATGCAGCCCGAAGGGCAGGAAACGAGTATTTGTTCAATGAGTTGGCTGTCTCCAATGTGGAAATATTGAACGACATCGCGCCAAAGCGAATCGTTACCACCTGTCCGCATTGCCTGCATACATTAAAAAACGAATATCCAGCTTTTGGTGGGCATTATGAGGTAATTCATCACACTCAGTTGATCGATGAATTATTGGAAAAGGGGAAAATCAAGATAAAGCGAAACTCGAGCATAGGGGATGAAGAAGCAGAACCCCGAGTAGTGTTTCATGACCCGTGTTACTTGGGCAGGCAGAATGGGATCATCAAGCAACCTCGCCGTATTTTAGAGAAGACAGGTCGATCCCTGATCGAGATGCCATATCATGGGCAAAAATCGTTTTGCTGCGGTGCGGGGGGTGCACAGATGTGGAAAGAAGAAGAGCACGGCGTTGAGCGCGTTTCGACCAACCGATTTCACCAAGCCACAGCGACCGGCGCACAGATATTAGTGGTGGGTTGCCCGTTTTGTTTGACCATGCTCAACGATGCGAATCTTGAGGCAGAGGGGAAAATGCAAGTGATGGATGTCGCAGAAATGGTGTTGGAAAGAATGGAATTGAATTGATTCCGGTTTCTAGGGTTTTGGGTTGGGCTTATCAAATTTTGGCTTTTTGGTTGGTTTAGGTTTCTTGGTTGGTTTATTGGGATTATCGGGTTTGGGGGTATTTTTAGCGTGGAGCGTTGCACTAGCTTGAGGAGTAGTGAGGCTTTCCGAGGGTGAAACCGGCACTATGGTGTCGTTGGGTACCTGGGTCGAAACGATTTCGGTCACAACTGTTTCAAAAGGCAATTCAGTATTGGCTGGTATTACTGTCTCAGTTTCTGGGATTGTAGAGGTCACTACCACAGGAGGGCTTCCGCTTTCTTCGATTATTTTTTGAGCAATTCCCGCAGCTTGCGCAGATAATTCTATGGTTCGTTGGATCGCTGCCTGATTTTCCAAAGGTACTTTCAGCTTTAGCTGGGTAAGCGTTTGCTTCTGTTCCAGTAGAGTTCGAGCAATGTCTTCAGCTAATTGGCTGGTTTGTAAATCATCTTTCTCCGATTCGTATTGTAAAACCCGCAGCGCCTCGGTTATGTGTTGATCAAGATTATCGATGGTAATTTCTATTTCATCGAAATCATCTTGCGCAGCAAGGGTTTGCATTTCCTCCAATCGGCGACCGGCATAAACCAGATGCTGTTCTGCCTGTTTAACCGACGATTGGGTTATCGCTAATTGAGTATTTTCCAGCGATATCTTGAGCGGATAAAGTAATTCTCCCGGCAAGGCATTATTCGAAGCTGAGACAATATTACGGGTTAAAAATAAAATCGAACAAACCAGGATAAATGCAAACGCTAATTTGAATGTCAAATTCTTTAATTTGAGACGATTTTGCCAGTCTAAATTATTAGAGCGGTGATTTCTGTCTATCGATTTTTGTTCTCGTTCTATGCGAGCTATTAATTGGCGAGATGAAGACGTAATGAATTCTTCACTTGGTTCAATGGCAGATTTTTGGTCATTAAGCCAAAGGGCAGCTTCCAAACATGCACGTAATTCATCGGCATGTTCAGGGAAATCATTGACGACCGAATCAACCGGCTCTTGGTATTTCAATATTCGTTCCAGGCATTTTTCCAAAAGCATTTCGATGTCTTGATTATTGGATGACCACATTTTACTAACCTAAATTTTCGTCCATTAGTTTTCGTAAAGCTGCCAGCGCTCGGTGTTGTAAAACTCGTATGGCGCCCTGCGACCGTCCCATTGCCATAGCTGTTTCCTCTGGAGAGAATCCGCTTAAAAAGCGCAGTGCCAAAACAGTGCGATAGTCTTCGCGTAAGCCCTTCATCGCCTGTCTCAATTCCTTATGGCGGTTTTTTTTGATAATGATATCCACAGGTTCTAAATCATCATCCGGGATATTTACTTCATCGATCGATACAAGTTTTTTGGTTTGCACAGAACGGCGATAAAAATCAATCAGTCCATTCCGCGCTATTTGAATCAGCAATGCGTAAAATGGCGCTCCTTTTTCTTCATAAGTAGACAATGCCTTCCAAACTCGAAAAAATATTTCTTCGGTTAAGTCCTCTGCATCGTGCTCATTATCCAGGTGAGCTAACAGAAACCGATAAATTTTGCCTGCATAACGATTATAAATCTCACCGTATGCCTGAACATCACCCTGGCGAGCGCATTGAACCAGTTGTTTATCATCAACTTCTTGCCAATCTGGCATTCCCTTACCCATATAAACGGAATATATTTATTATTGTTACTGATGTTAATTATTTGACAAATATTATTGCTGTAATCTTTATTAATTTGTTCGAAAATAAATCACATTGGAAGCCACCAGGCTCGATTAATATATTCATCTTTTTGATGTTTAGGATTATAGCACTTCAATCATGTCTGGTTATTTTTCCAAAGTGCCAATTTAAAGGTTACGGAAGGGCTACCTTATATTTCCCCCATTTTTCGATATGTTATTATTAACTCGAATATTGGATAAAAAAGTTACGTTGACTATAATATTCTGATATACTGTCACACCATTGGGAACAAGCACAT
>JBDKUB010000421.1:0-3077 GCA_039679915.1 Anaerolineaceae bacterium | reverse complement strand
GCAGCATCATGATGATTTCCGTTGTGTGGATCTCCTTCATTGACATATTCGAATGAATGTATCGCAGTGCTGTAGCCCCAACGGGCAATCAGGTAACGCCACCAGGCTTCCTGCAGCCAGCGGCTTTTGCTTCCCTCGGCAGCATAGAAATTATTTTCACTGCCATCAGCTTCCATGGCGCCACTATCCAGATTGATATGACTGCGAATCCATTCGTTTTTCTCGTCGATAACCAATTTGAGGTAAACGCCGTGCGTTTCCGCCGATTGAATATAAAGATCCCAACTGGCTGAATTCATTGGATCGAAATACAAATGGCTGTTGGCGTTGGGCTCGCGCAGCAGATTGATCTTATCCGGGTCGTCCGTTCGCCACAGACGGACATCATCGATATAAATTTCGCCTCCGGTAACGTTTTGGCGGGTGAGATACAGGTTGCCAAGCCAATATTGGTTAGATCCGGTATTATAGGTACCGCTCACAGTGATCCAATCGGTGGTTCCCACAACCGGTGAAGTGATACGAGTTTCGTCAGAATTGGCTTGATTACATGTAGAGCCCAACCAACCGGCGCGTTTGATAATAAAACCATAATCACCACTGTTTAACAGCCCGGTGATATTGGTTAATTTCACCCGCGCCCTGACCGTATAAGAGGTATTGGGTTGAACAGGAATGCCACCCTGCCAAAAATCGGCATAATAACAGGGATTATCGGCGTCCAAACGAAAAGCCACATCGGAGCCATGATAAGTATGGGCTATATCTAATCCCACGCCCGGCATATAACCATCAAAAGGAAGATGGTGGGAAGCCCAGGATGTCCATTGCGAGCCATTGATGCCAGCCCCCGACATCCAAACCCTCATCAGGTTCATTTTATTTTGTTCATACAGCGTAAGCTTTGCTTCCACATTCTCTACATTCGAGAAGCTATCGTTATAGCCTACGCCGTTGAAATAAGAGCCATCCTGAAATTCGAAGTAGCGCGGGTCGGCAGCACTCACCTGCAAAAATCCTCTTCGCCGGTAAGGATTGCTCGATTCGCCGCTAACCGTGAAGCTAAGGGCAGGTTTGTCCAATGTGGGATAGTAGAACATGCCCTGCGCATCCCTGGCACGCAGACGATATTGCCATGTGCCGGTTTGTTGAGGCGTAAAGCGCACTGCCCAACGCGGGGGACCATTGGGTGTCAGGTGATTGTAATCGCCATGAATGGCATAAGTATAGGGTTGATAATAAAATGCTGGCTGGGTGAGTGTAGTCTTCCAATTATCATTGGAAAAAAGAGCGTCCACAGTGACGCCAATGCCTGGTTGTATGCCCTTGGGTGGATTGGCGTCGTAGGGAAGGGATGGGTTTACCGAGGTAGTATCTACATCGAATTGAACATCGAAGCGATCATAGCGGGCTATTGTAGTCGATAGAGGCTGCACATTGCTGATAATCGTGGTGGTTATGGGATGTTCAGTAGGTTCAGGTGTTTCGGTAATGCCGGGAGGCTCTGTTGGAATGCTCGATTCGCTAGCTTGGCTGATAATGGGCAGAAACTCAGACCATTGGAAATCTGTACTAGACCCTGATGCACGCCCATTGAATCCAAAACCAAAAACAATCAATCCCACAAAGGCGAGAGCTAATAATAAAGCAATGACGCTATAAAAGCGGTGCTTCATATTTTTCTTCTTTCACCAATAAAAGATAAAGGGCTGTTTGACACACGGCTTACTTGCCGCTATGGCGAAAAACCATCAATTCGCCGCCATTGCCCTCGACTACGATCAAACCACTGCTTACATAAGTATACCGCGGTAAAATGCCTCCTCCATAGGGAGCTGTCGAAATTGTAGGGGGATCCAGGGTGTTCCAATAGACCCACCAGCCCGGTCCAGGCCAGTAACGGCTATCGCCGAAAAGATAGAGACCGCAGGTTGTATAGTGGGACTGTGGGTTGTAATCCTGGCAAGATTTCATGCGGCGAATCACTGTGGGGCGGCTCTGTGTGGTAATTGGGTTGGTATAAGTCATACCTTTCCCCGCCGTTCGGTCGACGATCCGGGCTGCCTCGCTGGCAGCCCAATGCGCATTGAATAATGTATTGCCTGCCATGCTGAGCGGTGTTTGTTCATCGGAAATATAAATATAAGAGTCATCGTACTGCACGAAACGCATATCCCCGGCGACCAAGCCCGGGATGGTGTTGCTGTCCAGTACCATTTCGCCCAAATGAGAATCCCAACGTCCATCGGGAGGCTGCGACTGCCCATTGCGGAAGAGCTGATAAGCAACTTCGCTGCCATCAGGGTATCGGCGGATGACCGGCATTGAACCCACCAATAATATTGGGTTGCTGCCGGGCTGGTATTCTACGCCGCCAAAACCAATCGCGGGTATAAAGGCTTCGTTTCCATTATCGATATCGAGTGCAAACAGGTTTTTATATTGTGGGTGACTCGAAAGCAAGGCACGAGTTTCCGAGTTGGTATTAGGGTAAATGTGGCCGGCGCCACTACCGCTCCACAATCCGTCAAAACCTAGATTCATACGTACGAATACAACTCCATGCTGTTCAGCAATTACCGGCCAATAACCCTCGAAAGTATGCGTGCTCGATGACGATAAGGGAGTAGGTTTCATCTTCCATCGCTGGGAGCCATTGCTGTTATTAATGGCATGAACGTATAAATCCGCGGTACAGAAGATAATCGTGTCATATTGGGAGGAATATGCGGCTGGTGTTGCTGCCGCCGAATTCGCTCGGTAAATCCATACCGGCTTCATGGTTTCAGGATCGATTTTATGCAATTCACCATTGGCATTCAGCGCATAAACAAAGCCATTGGCTAATAAAATCGCTTTATTGATCGAACTGCCAGACTGATAAGTTTTGACGATTTCGCCAGTATGAGCATCGATCTGGTAAAGAATCCCATTCGATCCCCCTGCATACAAATACCCCGATTTCATATCGTAAGCGGGAGCAGCATTGAAAGCGGTATCTGTAATGTGCCAGGCTTGCTCTCCGCTGGCTTTGTTTAAGGCATAGATGCCTTTGTCCCCTGCAGGGACATAAATAT
>JBDKUB010000505.1:0-5803 GCA_039679915.1 Anaerolineaceae bacterium | reverse complement strand
TGTTGGTGAATATGATTTTCTTCAATTCAAAATCGTAAACATAGATCAGGTCGGGTGAAGATTCGGAAATCGCCAGAATTAAATTCTCTCGTTCCCGGATAATTTCTTCTGACTTTTTTCGTTCGCTGATGTCTCTAACTATCGAGAGGGTTAAGGTCTGCTCTTTGTATTGAAAAACATCCGAATTACACTCTACGGGTATCATCGAACCATCTTTAGCAAGTAAGATCGTTTCGAATAAGAGATGTTTTGTTTTCTCAAGTGATCTGATGGTATCGGATATCCTGTCTTTATCTTTATTCCATATCAAATCTGTATAGGATAATTTTAACAATTCTTCTCTTTGATATCCCAGCATGGTGCAAGCGACATCGTTGACTTCGATAAATTTGCCTATTTCCCCTTCGGTTGTTATCGGGCAGACCAATATGGCATCGATTGTATTATTGAACAACAATCGAAATCGCGATTCGCTTTCCCGCAATGCCTCTTCAGATTGTTTTTTGGCTGTTATATCGTACATAATACCATGCCAGGCATAGGGCTTCCCGGATCCATCATAAGTAAGAACAGCCTCATCATGCACCCAAACGATATGGCCATCTTTGGCTACCATGCGATATTCGATGTTGAAATTTTCACCGGTTTTATTGGTGCGTTCGTTTTCTGCAACTACAAAATCCCGATCTTCGGGATGAAGAAGCTTGATCCATAATTCTTTGTCATTTAGCCATTCTTCAGGTGGATAACCCACTAATTGTTCGATTTGCGGACTCATATAAAAGCTAGAACTGTACTTGTCCAATCTGTCTAAATAGGTAACCGCCCTGATTTGTTCTATTAATTTTCGATATCTTTCTTCACTCGCTTGTAAAGTACGGGTAAGGCGATGTTTACAAAAAGCCATTTCCAGGGTAGCGTACAATTCCCTTTCCTGAACTGGCTTGACGAGATAGCCGTAAGGTTGGGTGAGTTTTGCCTGTTCAAGTCGTTCATCTTCAGCATATGCAGTAAGAAAAACGATGGGCATATCCTGGTTGGATTGCATAATTCGGGAAGCCTCGATACCATCCATTTTCCCCGCCAACTGAATATCCACCAATGCCAAATCCGGCTTGATTTCATTGGCTGCTTGCACTGCTGCTTCACCTGTTGTAACAGTTCGAGGTACATTGTAGCCAAACCCTTGTAATACTCGTTGTAAGTGAGCAGCGATAATCGAGTTATCTTCCACAACTAAAATGGTCTCGTTAGTCATATATCATCACCTTTTGACTCTTTATCCACTTAAAACCATAAACGAACTACTATTAATTGCTGAATAAACAGCGGATTTAGTCTGCTAATGATTTTTCTTTTACGTTCCTGTTCTATGACAATAAGAGCACCTCAATTAATATTATCGAGAGGCTGATAGAGGTATTCCGTTTGAACACCATCATTGAGCCAATAACGAATATGCAATATTGATATTTTAATTATACTATTTATCAAATTAATTTGAGAAATGAATATAAATTTCCCGAACTATTATAAATCGGCAGTTGAGCGCTAATCCTTACAACAATGAGAGGAAGTTATCAAAAAAGCATTTTGATTTTCGATCAAAATGCCTTTTTTGAGGGTTGTTATTAGTTGGGTCGATAGTATTAGATTTCTTTTATAGCCAATTCTGCCGCTGAGAGAGCGGCTTGGATGTCCTCTTCGCTGTGAACGCAAGAGAGGAGAAACAGGTTATCTTGCCTGGGTTGTACCAAAATACCGCGCTGCATTAGTCCTTTCCAAAAAGCCGCATAGGGACTACGCTTTAATATCGGAACAGCAGAGCGATAATCGGTTGGAAGCTCATCCGGGGAGCAGAACCACAATTGGAACATGCCTCCAACCCCACTCCAACATGCCGGGAGACCATTACGGCAGGCAATTTCAACCAAGCCGTTGGCTAGTTTTTCGCCTAATGCGTTCATCCGTTCGAATTGTCCGGGTTTTTCTAATTCAGTCAGGGTGGCAGACACAGCGCTGGTAACTACCGGGTTTGTGTTATATGTACCTCCATACATGATTTCACCGTTGGAGATCAAATCCATAATATCGTTGTTCCCGCCTACAACCGCGGCTGGGAACCCCCCGGCAACCGCTTTTGCCAGTGTGGT
This sequence comes from Anaerolineaceae bacterium, assembly GCA_039679915.1. Taxonomy (GTDB): domain Bacteria; phylum Chloroflexota; class Anaerolineae; order Anaerolineales; family UBA4823; genus JAAZNS01. The sequence goes on along the minus strand of JBDKUB010000505.1, from coordinate 3,650 downwards.
CAAATCGGGGGTGATATTATACATTCCCTGTGCACAACCCAGAGCAACCCGAAAACCGGTCAATACCTCATCGAATATCAAGACGATATCATTGTCTGCTGTCAATTGACGCATAGCTTGCAAATACCCAGGCTTGGGCATAATCCCGCCCAGATTTCCTAAGATGGGCTCGGTAATGACGCAGGCAATTTCATGTTTATGGGCTTCGATGGTTTTTTCCAAAATTTCGATATCGTTCCAGGGCAATACGATCAAAGTCTCTGCTAAGACCTCTGGAATTCCATTGGAATTCGGAATGGGGCGGGGAGCATTTCGACGCCCGGCTGCTTCTAAGGGTGGGCGATTGCTCCAGTGAATCTGATCTGACCAGCCATGGTAATGGCCTTCAAAGCGGATTATCTTGGTTTTTCCGGTATAGGCACGCGCCAAACGGATAGCTCTTTGAACGGCTGAGGTGCCGGAATTATCGAAACGAACTTTTTGAATAGAGGGTAACAATTGGCAAATCTTTTTAGAAGCCTCTATTTCAAGATCGTGTGCCAAAGAGAACAAGCTGCCGCGCTGCTGAATCGTTTCGCAAACCCGGTCGATGACCGGTTTGGGACGATGACCTAATATCAGCGGTCCGCCGCCAGCAAAAAAATCGATATATTCATTTCCATCGACATCCCAGATATGGGAGCCCTCTCCGCGATCGACATATATCGGCGATGGAATCCAGCCGCTGGTGGGTGCGCGTGTGCCGCTACCTACTCCTCCAGCCAAGAATTTTTGCGCTTCCTGGAATAACGATTGTGAACGATCTGTCTTGTAACTCATAAGTGACCCTTTCAATTAATAAATACTTGCTGTTCAAAAACCTCCCAGGTGGGTACATGCGAGACTGGCAATTTGGGTAGCGTCTGCCATGCATTCGGGGATGGGCTTTTCCGCCAGCCAGTTTGCTAAAAAAGTACCTATATATGCATCCCCGGCACCCAATGTATCTACAACTTCTGTAGGGATTGAAGGTTGTGTGTAAACATTGCCATCATAAACCAGGCTGCCTAAACTCCCTTGGGTGACGATGACCATGCGAGGTCCATAGCGGAACATTTGGCGCGCCAGGGTTTCCATGGACATATCCGCGCCTTCGGGAAGGGAAAAAAAAGCCAGGTCGACATATGGAATACATTTTTCGATGAAATCCATCGATGAGCGTTCACCAAAATCCATGGAAATAACCAAATTGGGATTTTCTGAAAATTGGGGAAGATACTCTTCAGTTCCACCCAAAAAGGTCGTGTGGACGAGACGATGTTGATTGATGAAGCTGATATCGTCGCCGGTGAGCACAAAAGCCTCTTTTGGACCCAAGTCTTCATGAATAAACTGCCGATCTCCATTTGGCAACACTCTAACCTGGGTGCAGGCTGTATGACCGGGTAATATTTTAACCTTCGAGCAATCGATGCCGAAGCGCTTAAGTTCCTGAAGGATAAATTCCCCATCGGCATCATCCCCAACGAAACCTAAATAAGCTGTGGGGCAGCCTGCGTTTTGCATAGCGATGGCAACATTCAGTGCATTACCTCCCGCGAAATTTTGATCGATGGGAGCAAGATAGTGATCCACACAATTATCACCGACGGATATCGCCTGAGTTTTTATGGCCAAGTAACACCTTTACCTTTACCCAGGATTCCGCGTCCCATAATGACCCGCTCATCAAGGTCGGTAATTCCACGCATCAAACTGGACCAAACTGCGAACCATTGCAGGGGAATCATTAAGACAAAGGGTGCCAGCAAAGGATGGATTGGGGGATATTTCGCCAGGTCGAAAGTGAGTACATGGGCACCATACTGGGTACATAAATCCATTACTCGTTCGACGATAGGGCGCGATTCATCAGTCCCTAATAAAATGACCATGGCTGGTTTTTCACGGTCGAAGACTTCGGCCGGCCCATGTCGAAATTCAGTAGCTTCTATGAACGAACCGTTGACACGCATATTTTCCATAAAAACCGTCAGTCCAAATTTGTATGCCAATCCATAGAGTGGACCTGAACCAAGCGTGTAGAATAAGCGCTCCTGTAAAAACTCTTCCGCCAGGTCTCTTGCAGGCGCTTCTTCGTCGATGTATTGCTGGCTTAATAACGGGGGTAGAGAGTAAAGACCATCGATGATCTCTTGCACCTTCGAGTTGCCCTGCAATCGAGCAATTTCCAGAGAGAATAAATAAGCAAATGCCAGAGGCAGGATATACAGGGCTTTTGAGTTGTAGGGTATTACCTCATCGGCTTCTTTTCCCATCAAACTGTCGGCTTTATTGACGATTGCTATGGTGTGTGCCTTTCGTTCTTTGGCATGGCGTAATGCGACCACGGTGTCTTCAGTTGCGCCTGAAAATGAAGCAAGAAAGACCCAAGATTTTTCATTCAAGCGGGTGGGATTTCGCCAAACCAGCTCATATGAGGTGAAGCAATCGCTGGGTATATTGGCAAATCTATCCAATAGATATTTGCCAGAATAAAGATTAACCCACGAATTACCGCTGCCCACCCAGTAAATATGCTCGACCTTTTCGTCAAGAGCGCGTTTTGCCATCGACTTGATGCTGGCGGATTGCTCGTTTAAAAACCGCCCCAGGTCGAGCCCAAGGACAGGCGCCGTGAATAATTTGCTTTGTCGTGCTTTTTCAACAAGTAAATCGAGATTTTCAGTCATATTATCCTCAAAATAAAATTGATTTAATTTTTCATCGTTCGACATCGGAGGAGCTCCGCACGATTCTCTTACGATGAAATGAGTTTTTAAGCGTATCTCCATTGGCGGATTGTTATCGCCGCGTAATTTCGCAATGATCCTCTGCCCGGCGATATTGCCCATCGCGGTAATGGGTTGGCTGACAACGGTCAATTGGGGTGAGTGGAGTTGCTCATATTCCAGGTCATCGAATCCTACCAAAGCCAAATCTTCAGGAACGCGCAAGCCGGCTTCGCGGATAGCTTTGATAGCTCCCATGGTCATGAAATTATTGGTGGTAAATAGTGCCGAAGGACGGTCTGCTGAAAGTAATAATTCTTTTACGATCTCATAAGCAGATTGTTGTGTATATTGGCAAGATTTGATCAAGTTTTCTTCGATGGTAATATGGTGATCTTTCAATGCTCGCCGATAACCAACCAACCGCTCGATATTGGTGGTAATGTCCAGATTATCCAATAGGATAGCAATGCGGCGATGACCTAGTTCTATCAAGTGGGAAACCGCAGTATACGCACCCTCTTCGTTGTCGACCATTACTTTATCGACCGGAAGCCCGACTACCTCACGGTCGACCAGAACGATGGGGATGCCTTGTTTGATTAATTCGAACAGGTGAGGGGCGTTATTACTGGAGGCAGGTACAAGGATTAGACCATCGACTTGCTTTTCTTGCAGGGCTTGTACGATGGCTTGCTCGCGAGATAAATCCTCATCTGTGTTGGCAAGGATCAATGTATACCCATTATTCCAGGTGATTTCTTCGATACCACGCGATAATTGGGCGAAAAATGGATTGGTGATATCGGTCACTACCAAGCCAATAGTATGAGTCGCTTTGGTCACCATACTGCGGGCGATGATATTGGGACGATAATCCAATTCGCGGATAGTCATAAG
>JBDKUB010000417.1:0-3630 GCA_039679915.1 Anaerolineaceae bacterium | reverse complement strand
AACCTCCACCGGTCATTCGCGCTCCAATACACCCGGGTAGATTCCGCGCCAGAGACACCAGCACATCGATTTCCGGTATGCTGACCTCGTAATAATCTCGCAGACTCGCATGTCCGGCAAACATCAAGGCGCCAAAAGATTCCGTATCGTCACGCCTCAGTGCATTAACGGCTGATTCCACACGGGCAATTTCCTTTACCACATGCTCCGCTCTTTTTTTTATCAAAGCAGGCAAATATTCACCATATGCAGCAAATTCGGTGGGCGAAATATCCCGCAGACTGGTTATATCCGGTTTGAATTTCTTGAGCAATCGTACGTCTTCCTCACATGCTGCCCGCCTTTCATTGTAAGCGGAATGGGTAAGGCTTCGGCGCATCCCCGAATCGGCAATCACGATAACCGTATCTTTTGGCAAAGGTATAGGATACCACTCAAAACTACGGGTATCGAAATAAAGCGCATGATCCTTCACCCCACACGCTGTGGCAAATTGATACATAATCCCACATGCAACTCCCACATACTCATTTTCCGCTTTTTGACATAGTTGAGCCAACCTCAGTCTATCACAATCCCAGCCGCTTATCGTTTGCCATAGGGCAGCGAAAGCCACTTCGATGGCTGCCGATGAGCTCAATCCGGATCCCATAGGTATGTTCGATGAATATACCGCTTGGATTCCTTCGATTTTATATCCATTTTGGCTTAATATCCAGGCTACGCCAGCCGGGTAATGCGCCCAGGTGGGTAAGGGTCGACCATTGATATCCAGCTTCTTTTCCAACCCTTCTGCAGCGAAGGTAATCTTTTCTTTCAAATCTAAAGCATGCAGGGTGATCAACTCTGATTTTGATACATCGGCTGCAATCCATACTGCCTGATCTATTGCGGCGGGTAAAACTGGACCCTCGTTATAATCAACGTGTTCCCCCAGCAAATTGACCCGCCCTGGCCCACGAACGAGCCAGCGCGGTTTTGCATTAAATATCAGGCTGTATTGAGATTCGACATTCATCGTTCATCTCTCGGTCAGGGATTTTTCCAATCTGCCAGCCAGTAATGAAACGTTCATAATATTAACATTTTAATGCAATAAACCGTTATTTCAATAGCAAAGCGATTAGATTTCCAACAACAACCAGACCAATCAAAATCCAGATCCAAACTGCAGCGGCATGGTCAGCAGCAGGTAATAATCCCGCCGCCGGCAAGGTCATCAAAAGGAATGCAATAAAATATCCAAGTTGTTTATTTTTTTTCAAACTTTCAATAATATTCATGTTTTGCTATCCATGTATTATGGAATCAACCACACTCCCAATACAGTAAGGACGCTGATTAAGAGCACCAACAAACCAATATAAGGTAGAAGGGAACGCATAACCTCCCCTTCTTTACCTATCATACCTGCCGTGCTGGCTCCAACGATTATTTTCGTGGGAGCTATCACCGAAGCCAAAGCAGCCCCGGCTGTCTGAGCAGCAAGAATCACCGCTATATTTAATTGTAGCAGTAAAGAGGTTTGCATCTGCAAGCGGGCAAATATCACATTGGAATTCGTATTGCTTCCCGTGATAAATGCACCCAACGCCCCAATCCAAGGTGAGATGATTGGGAATAATCCCCCTACACTGCCTGCCATACTTCGCGCCAAGATATCGATCATCCCTACATGCTCCATAATGACTGACATAGTGACCATCGAAGTGATGCTGACACTAGAAGAAAGAACGCTCTTCATCGTACCTGAAATAATTCTTCGCTCAGACCCTTTTACATAACAGCCTGTCCAATGGTAGATTGCATAGGCTAGAATGGCAGTATATAAAAGCACCATCCCCGTATGGCTAAATAACACGATTTTCCTGCCCGGTCCAGGCGGTGTAACAAACGGCGCCAAACCAAGCAATCCACCTTTTGTCGTGATTTCAGGAAAATTTATGGATATAACAATTTTTCCCAGAAGTTGTTTCACGGGTGGAAAAACCTGCACAATCAAGATAACCAGAACCAATACCAGATACCCCGATAAGGCAATCAACAGGGATTTCCATTTCAATACTCCGTTATCGGTCTTTTCTCCAGGAAACAAGCGCGCTAGAGGAAAAACCACCATCAATCCGACAATTCCACCCACAAAAGTGGCGATATTCCATAAACGGGTAATGGCAATGAGGTAATGGGTTACACCCATCACCAAGCCTATACATACTATCACCCCCCACAACCGCTGTATCGATTTCCTCCCCCCGCATACGTAGGCTACCATAAATCCACCCAATAAACCGGCAATTCCCAGAAACAACGCCGAAAACGGCGCAAGAGAATAATCGGGTAGATCCGTTGTGGCGACCAATGCTTGAAACGATGAACCCATCGAACCAAATGTAACTCCCCAGGCATGCCCAATGGAGGTGCTCACCACCGCCGCAAGCGGCGAAAAACCTAAACCAACCATCATGGGGGCAGTAACTGCTACAGGAACGCCAAACACCCCTACCCCTTGCAGGAATGTAGCGAAATCCCAACCGATGATCAACGCCTGCATTCCCCGCTCATTGGTCAAATGAGGCAAGGCTTCCCCAATAGTTTTGATCGCTCCAGCTTCATCGGTTACCCGGTAAAGCAAAAAAGCTGCCCAAATAATCATCAAAACATCGATGGTCAATAACAATGCTTTTGTATGAGCATAGGCTAATAAGGTACCATCTGCGCCAAAGAAAAGAATGGCGATAATTAAAACCCATAAATATCCAGCCGCACCAGCTCGGGCAGCACTCCATTTAAAGCCTACCATTAGTACTAGGATAACAATTATCGGTGAAAGTGCGAATATAAATGTCATAATTAATTATCAGTTTTTAGGTTTTTTAAATTCCGATTTCGTGTATAAAGATATACCAGACAAGCCCCCAGCAGTATGCCTGGTAATAAAACCAATCCCCCTTCTGGACCAAATTCACCACCGGTGAATATTGCATTGCCTTGAACACTTTGCAGTATCAATCGCGGCAATTCGCTTATTCCGCTTACCTGAAAACCCAGCAAACTGCTCTCGAAAAAATTCCATCCAAAGTGCAAGCCGATCGGCAGCCATAACTGACGTGTGGCGAGATAACCATAAGCCAAAAATAAACCCGAAATAAATATACCCACAATACCCAGGAATGTCACATTAGGGTTAGCCAAATGAAGGAGAGCAAAGATCGCGGAGGAAAGAAAGACTCCCCAAGGTAAATTCAAACCCTCTTCCAGGTTTTGCAACTGGTAGCCGCGATGCGCCAATTCTTCCTGCCATGCCACCATTGTAAAAAAGATCAGCATGACAATCATCTCTAATGTTAAATCCTTGACCGATTTAGTCTGCCAGGCAAAGCCATCGATATGCAACCATCCTGCAGCCCATTCGATGATGAAAATCATAATCATCATCAATCCACCGATGACGACACCTATCAGTAAATCAGTCATTGTCTGGTGATTCAGGGGTAAGCCTAGACTTTTTATCGATCGCCGGTCAAGAAGTTTGCGCGAAATGAACACTGATAGCGTTATGGCCAGGAATGACGTCACTTGATTGAGTAAAGAAAAACCACTGTAACTACTGCCCTGATAGAGAATCAGTAA
>JBDKUB010000244.1:0-3089 GCA_039679915.1 Anaerolineaceae bacterium | reverse complement strand
GGCGTCGCAGCGCAGATGGGCTTTTTCCATATCCGCTTCGGAAATGCCCAGCCAGCGTAATAACTGGCGCAGGCGGGTCAAGTATTGAGCAGCTTCATCAGCAGAGCGCAAATCCGGTCCGGTGACCATTTCAATTAAAGGAACACCGCATCGGTTGAAATCGATCAGACGACGGCCGTAATCATTCTTCGTTTTCCCGGCATCCTCCTCGATATGGAGTTTATGAATGGTCACACGCCGGGTATACCCTTCGGGCATGGGCAATTCGAGATAACCTCCGCGAGCCAGGGGGCGATCGTATTGGGATATCTGATACCCTTTCGGAAGATCGGGGTAAAAATAATTCTTACGGTCGAAATAGGAAATCGGCTGAATTTCAGTATGCATGGCTGCTGCCAATAACACTGCTTTCTCTACCACTTTGGTGTTTAAAACCGGCAGCACGCCCGGTAATCCACAGCATACTGGGCAGATATTAGTATTGGGTGGTTCATTCCAAGAATCGGCTTTACAGGTGCAAAATATTTTTGTTTTGGTATTGAGCTGGATATGCGTTTCCAACCCGATGATGGCTTCGTATTCAGTCATAATGCCTACTTATCCAAAAGTGTGCGCTTAATAAAAATCTATGATGGTATTATATCCAATTATCTTGTCTCGATTTTGTGCTTTCAAGCCTGCTAGGCTAATTTTGTTTGCAACTTGTTGATAGGTTAGCTCACGTATACCATCTGTCATAATTCGACGAGCGTATTTTTATTCGAGTTGCTAGATCGACTTTACCAGTAGCGCCTTCTTTGATTTAAATAGCTGGTCTTTTCTCCCGCCAGGTATCATTCTCGGTAGCTAATTCATAAGCTCTACCTAGTCGAAGCAAGTTGGCTTCGGAGAAATCGGGTCCAATCAGTTGAAAGCCAATGGGTAAGCCATCTTTATCGAATCCACAAGGGAGAGATATTGCCGGTACACCTGCATGGTTGGCTGGTACGGTTAACTGATCGGCATATTGCATAAGCACCGAATCGCCATACACATCACCGATTGGAAAAGCCGTGGTCGGGGTTGTGGGAGCGAGTAAAGCATCCAAGCGGTATCTCCCATTGGGGTTGAATATGTCATCGAAATCTTGCCGGATGAGAGTGCGTACACGTAAGGCACGATTATAGTATTGTTCGCTGTATTGGGCAGCACTCACATACATACCCATGAGAATGCGTAACTTGGGTTGGACACCGAATGCCTGACCACGCGTTTTTCGATACATATCATGCAGATCTTCCACGGCATCCGGGGTGCGATATCCATACTTTACGCCATCGAAGCGGTGTAAATTGGAGGCTGCTTCGACGCGTGAGATGACAAAATAAGCGGGAATCCCATAGCGGGTATGGGGCATAGGCACTTCGTCGACGATATCAGCGCCCATTTCTGCCAGTCGGCCGGCTGTCCGTAACACTGCAGCTTCGATCTCAGGTGTTATCGATTCCTGGCGCAGTTCGCCTGTTTCGGGATCGGGATATGTAATCCGGAAATAATCGGGTGAAATACCAATACGCAACCCCCGGATACCATTTTCCAATAACCTCGGATAATCATCGACTGACAGGGAAACCGCGGTAGCATCGTGTGGATCAGCCCCTGCGATTACCTGGAGCATTAGGGCTGCATCGGTCACATTCCGAGCCAGCGGACCGGGGCAATCCAGCGAGGAGCCAAAGGCAATCAGTCCATAGCGCGAGACGCGTCCATAAGTGGGTTTCATTCCAACAACTCCGCAGAAGGCTGCCGGCTGGCGAATAGAGCCGGCTGTGTCGGTGCCTAGAGACAACACTGCCTCTCTCGCGGCGACGGAAGCTGCGCTACCACCCGAAGACCCGCCGGTTACCCGTTGGGTGTTCCAGGGATTGCGTGGGAAGGGTTTGAAGGCAGACGATTCATTGGACGAGCCATGGGTAAATTCATCCAGGTTGACTTTGCCGAGCAAGACGCCTCCGGCAGCTTCAAGCCGTTCAGCCGGTGTGGCAGAGTAGGGTGAGATGAAATTAGCGAGGATACGGGAAGCTGCGGTGGTGGGAGTCTCCTTGACGCAAAAAATATCTTTTATGGTAAATGGCACCCCTGCCAGCAGCCCAATATCTTCACCCCTAGCCACCGCGTTATCGATGAGTTTGGCTTGTTTTCTCGCTCGTTCGGCTGTCAATGTGATAAAAGCATGGACATGATTGGGCTGTTGGTCCGTTGGGTCTTTTTGTTCGATCGAACCAGGGCTGCCATCTACTTGGGCAACCCGTTGCAGGGTGGATTCGAGGATTTCAGTCGCGGATATTTCACGACGCTTGATCATCTCAACTATTTGGTGGGCGGATAATTCGAAGAGTTCCATAATCAATCCAAGTCGGTATGGGGAATATCGGGTACGACGATATATCCCTCGTCAGTTTCGGGCACCTGAGCTAATATATCGCTGGAATCAGGATTGGGCAGCCATTCATCACCGCGGATGGGAGGCATGATCCTCGGTGTGTAGGGAATTCCGTGTGATGTGATATTAATGTCTTCGGACACGGGTATTGCTTCAAGCTCATGAATGGCTTTTAGCTGATTGTTGAGCTGACGGCGTAAGTATTGCGCCTCGTCATCGTCCAATTCTAAAGCGCCTAATTGCACGAGATGTTCGAAGATTTCCGGTGTGATTTCTTCATTCATAGAATGTTCCCTTAATCGTAGTTATACTTCTCTTGAATTATTTAATGTAAAATTTTTCTGTGATTTTTCAATTTTGATTTTGTAATAATGACTTCAGCCATTGTTTTGGGTAAATAACGGCTAGAGTCGTTGCTACGATTTCATCAATCATTTGATTTTGTGGTAATGACTTTAGTCATTGTTTTGGGTAAATAACGACTAAAGTCGTTACTACGATTCATCCATTATTATTAAATAATACCTATTCACTTGCCCATTTGCGTGTTGTCATTATGAAAGAGCACGTTCACTACGTTCAGGGTAAACTACGCGACTGAAAACGCAAAATCAGGTTTGGGCGCGAGTATAACTTACTTTTCAATACTGTCAAGCAAGGGGGGTTG
>JBDKUB010000489.1:0-1632 GCA_039679915.1 Anaerolineaceae bacterium | reverse complement strand
CGCCATCCAACATCATGACTTTATCTGCCCCAAAACTTCGCAAGGTATCTGCCGCGTCTTTTTGGCGAGCGCTTTTTGTACTGAAAATCAGCAATGTTTCATATCGGCCGTCGCCATCTTGATCATCGATCCCGACAAAAGTCCGTCCTACGAATTTATCGGCTGCCTTATTGGCATCTTCAGTTAAACCGCTTATGATATTGGGCGCGTCCGACGAATAAAGTGCTTCCTGGCTCAATTCGCTGATTTCAGCATATTCATTCCATAATTCCAAAATCAACTTTTGACCAACGAAATCCTTGATTCCATACCCATCGCTAAGAATGCTGCCATCTTTCTTGAGCGGAAATGGGAAGCGAGTCGGGTATTCCTTGATATAGAAGAACCCACCATTGACCACGCAAAAAGCGTTTTCATGGGTGGCTGCAAAATCATCCCAATATGCCGATAACGGTTTGGAGGTAAACCGAGGATCATTACCTCCATATACGCCTTTCCCTATTCGGTTATCCACAATATCACCCACTAAAGGTTCAACCACAGCACCCTGATCCAATTGAATGACTTGTACGAAATCCGGGTTGCCTTTTTTATATTCTTTCATAAAAAGCTGAACGCCTGGCTCAGCCATTTTTAAATAAAATTCGTCAGGAACAGATGCGGTGGGTGTGATAGCACCAACCTGTCTAGCGGTGAATAAAAATAAAGCAACAGAAATCAAGCTGATGACGATTAATTTTTTAACCACACCCACAATCATACCGCATTATCGCATAGAATTTTCTCTTTAAATAATTTCGCACGATTCCCATCTTATTCGGTTATACTTTCTTCTACCAATTTTCAATTATTTGCTGTCATATCGAATGTCATCATCAGGCATGATCCACCCTCTAATTTGCATTGCGGGTATCGTCCTGGTATTCTTATAGATACCAAAATTCGAATATATTGTAATGAGCGGAAATAATCAGATCGATCGTTGGAATGAAAAATATCAGCAAGAACGCTATAATACCTTCTTCGGACCGCGCCAATTTCTAATCGATCATCAAAAGCTGCTTCCTCGAGAAGGGAAAGCGTTGGATGTAGCGATGGGTTTGGGAGGCAATGCGGGCTATCTCATCGAGCATGGGTTATCAGTCATCGGGGTCGATGTTTCCAGTGTTGCGGTGCAGAAAGCCAAAAAGCGCTTTCCTCAGATTATGGCGGTACAAGCCGATTTGAACCATTTTTATTTCCCTAAATCTTATTACGATGTGATCATCAATTTTTTCTATTTGCAACGCGATATTTTCCCAAGGTTTATCAATTCACTTCGCCCTGGAGGATTACTAATCATCGAGACAATGACAACCGATATGTTGCAGATCAAACCAGAAATCGATCCTGAGTATTTACTTGCCCCGGGTGAATTACATGGAATATTCGCCTCATCTATGGAAATTATTACATACCAAGAAGGCTGGACCCATTCGCGAACTCAACACCGGCGGGCTGTTGCTGGTTTGGTTGCCCGGTTGCCCGGCTGAATAATTCCTATTTCATCCTATGTGATTTATCGGAGGAGAAAAATGTGCGGAAGATATTCACTTACTGCGGATGCCTCTGCAATCCAAGAATTATTCCCTT
>JBDKUB010000359.1:0-1620 GCA_039679915.1 Anaerolineaceae bacterium | reverse complement strand
ATTTTGCCGACGAACATCTACAGATTGCTTGGGCATTGGTTTTCTTTCTAAATCCAGTTTTTTACGGGTTTCTTCGGTCATAAATATTTTCCCATTGAGGCGAAGTGTTATTAATGTGAAATGATGGGGGGGCGGCTGCCCAGTTGGGTATGATATGGGCGACTGTTTAGAACGGGTAATACTTCTTCTCTGAGATATGCCTTCCGTCTTTGAGAAAGCTCTTCCCAATCGACCAAGTGACCATCGAAGTGGGGTCCATCGACACAGGCGAATTTGGTTTTCGAATCGACCGTGACACGACACACGCCGCACATCCCTGTGCCATCGATCATGAGGGTGTTCAAACTGACAACAGTGGGTATTCCATAAGGACGGGTTTCTTGCGATCCGCGCATCATCAAGTAATTACATCCATTGATGATCACGCGGTCAATCGGATATGGGATGGCTGAAAGCAATTCGGGTAATCGATTGATGTGTCCCCTTGACCCTTTGGATCCATCGCGAGTGAATATGGCAATCTTATCGGAGACACTGCGTAATTTATCCAGCCAATATAATAGATAAGCACTGCGTGCCTCTACCATGATGACAACGGTATTGCCTTTTTGTTTGAGTGCTTTGGCTATGGGATAAATGCTGGCAATGCCATAACAACCGCCAATGCAAAGCACTGAACCATAAAGGTCGATGTCCATTGCTTTTCCCAATGGCCCCACTACGGTGGGAAGATAAGAGCCCACGGGCAAGGATGATAAGGTATCGGTGGTTTTACCCACATTCATGAAGACGATGGTTATCGTACCTTTTTCTCGATCCCAATCGGAAACTGTCAAGGGAATACGTTCACCTTCTTCGATTGGGCGAACGATCACGAATTGGCCGGCTTCAATAGCTGATGCAACGTCAGGCGCCTCCACCGTAATTTGGTGGATATTAGGTACGATCATTTTGTTTTCAATCAGTTTGAACATAGACTTTTTTAATCTCCGCCGGGGCAATGGTAGGTGGAACCGCATTGAGGTGATCGAGACTGACAGAAAGGGTGCCGGGCTGCTGGCGAATATCCAGCCAGGCTGGCCAAATTTTAGCAAAATTGGGAGAGGTGACTAATACTTGATCACCAGGTGTTATACCCACCGATTCCGCATCATCGGGATTGATACACAGCATCTCTTCTGGATATAGCACTTGTAAGCCTTCGACAAAATTCGATATCGGCATACCGTGATAGGTCTGATCGGAAAGATGGGTCGTTAGCATAAATGGCCAGGACTTTTTCCCGTTCTTTTTATTCTTACTACTTCCTGGTGCAGGAGCGAGTGTTTCTTTGAATGATGTTGCGTAAGGTTTCAGCACCTTGTGGTTCAGTTGAAAACCGGGAACCAGCATAGATATTTCTTGTTGAATTTCTTCGACAGAATTGAAGTCAAACCCTTCGATACCCATTTGCCGAGCAATCATGCATAACAATTTCCAGGTTGGGATAGAATTTTCGAGGGGTTTAACCGCTGCTTCAATGGCTTGAACTTTCCCCTCGTAATTGATATATGTCCCATTATCCTCGCTGAAAGCGGTCATCGGCAGCAGCATATCTACATCATCGATTTGAGCTGGGGG
>JBDKUB010000235.1:0-2154 GCA_039679915.1 Anaerolineaceae bacterium | reverse complement strand
TTGAAAAACTTTATCTCTTTATGAAGGTGATATGTTTACGATATATCCTGCTATTGATTTACGTCAAGGACAGGTGGTGCGGTTGAAAAAAGGCGACCCTTCCCGCCAAACTATTTATTCGGACAATCCATCTCAAACTGCGCGGCGATGGTTGGATGCCGGCGCACGCTGGCTGCATGTGGTGAATCTGGATGGTGCTTTCGAAGAACCGGATTCAAAAAATCAACTTGCAATGCAGCAAATCATTAAAATTGCCGATGAATATGGAGCCAATATTCAATTTGGTGGGGGATTACGCACCATCGAAGCTATCGAATATGTTCTTGATCTTGGAGTACAACGGGTTGTGCTGGGTACCGTTGTGGTTAAAAATCAGCTTATTTTGGAAGAAGCAATTCAGCGTTGGGGAGCAGACAAGATAGCCGCCGGCTTGGACGCATACCATGGGTTCATTCATGTGCGCGGCTGGAAAGAACAAACCCCTATCCAGGTAATCGATATAGCGCGCCTCCTTCAAAGCCTGGGGCTACGCTGGCTGATCTTTACCGATATCGCTCAAGATGGAATGGGCACAGGCATTAATTTAGAACAAACTCTAGAATTATCCCGGGCTTGTCCTTTGCAAATCATCGCGTCCGGGGGTGTGAACAGCCTGGATGACATTCAAAAAGTCCGTCAATCTGGGTTGTCAGGGGTAATTGTTGGCCAAGCGTTATATTCCGGGAGCATTCAGGTTGAACAACTTTTCGAGGCAAATCAATCATGTTAGCTAAACGCATCATTCCTTGCTTGGACATCCGCAATGGACGTGTGGTTAAAGGGGTACATTTTGTTAATTTGCGTGATGCAGGTGATCCGGTAGAACAAGCAAAAATATACGAAGAAGCCGGTGCCGATGAACTGGTGTTTTTGGATATCTCAGCGACGCCAGAAGGTAAGGCTACTGTAATTGACATCGTGAGCCAGGTCGCCAACCAAGTCTTTATGCCGTTAACAGTTGGAGGAGGCATCCGCAACCCCGAAGATATGCGTCAATTGCTTCTGGCAGGTGCCGATAAGATCAGCGTCAATTCTGCGGCGGTACGCAATCCCCGGCTGCTTTCAGAAGGCGCAGACCAATTTGGCAGTCAATGTATCGTTCTAGCCATAGACGCCCGCCTTACTCAATCCCCCAATCAAACGCAACATTGGGAAGTGGTCATCGATGGGGGTAGAACACCCACCGGGCTGGATGCCATTCAATGGGCAATACAGGGCGTCGAATTAGGCGCAGGTGAAATATTGCTCACCAGTATGGACCGGGATGGCACATTATTGGGTTATGACCTGCCATTGACTAAGGCTATCACCACAGTTGTTCGAGTGCCGGTTATTGCTTCGGGTGGCGCTGGAAAACCGGCTCATTTTGTGGAAGTATTAACCGAAGGAAACGCCGACGCCGCGCTGGCTGCCTCCCTTTTCCATGATGGTATTTTGGAAATCCGTGCCTTGAAAAAGGAATTAGCCGCATTGGGCATACCGATGCGGCTGGAGTAAATTACCCATGACCTTGGAATCTCTTAATCCTCAATATGATGAACGGGGCTTAGTGCCAGCCATCGTCCAGGATGCTGGCACGGGTCAGGTGCTGATGATGGCATGGATGAATGCGGAGGCTTTAAATCTAACATTGCAAACCCATCAAGCATGGTTTTGGTCAAGAAGCCGGCAAGAATTATGGCGCAAAGGCGCCACTTCTGGCAATACCCTTGAAGTTAAAGAAGTCCGAATCGATTGCGACCAGGATACATTTCTTATACTGGTTACTCCAAATGGACCAGCCTGTCACACCGGCCATAAATCCTGTTTCTATCGAAAGGTGATAAACAATGACAATCTCCAGGCTCTATGAAACCATCTGTCAGCGCCGCGATCATGCTTCACCCAATGAATCCTACACAGCCCGATTAATAACAGAAGGCGAGGACAAAATTGTAAAAAAGATCGGTGAGGAAGCAGTCGAAGTTATTCTGGCTGCTAAGTCACAAGGTGATCAACGTTTGATAGAAGAGGTTGCCGATCTGACCTACCATGTCCTGGTGTTATTGGCGTATCGTCATCTGACCCCGGAAACCATTCAGGCGGAACTCGAAAGGCGCGCCAAGTGAGTTATCC
>JBDKUB010000014.1:0-2378 GCA_039679915.1 Anaerolineaceae bacterium | reverse complement strand
GGCATCCATCAATTCATCGGTGCTATCGTTATATCCTGGAATGACCAGGGTCACTACTTCCACCCACAACCCCATTTCGTGCACCATCCGAATGCCATCCAACACATTTTGCAACACACCCCCTAACTGGCGATATTGTTTATCCTGCATCGTTTTGAGATCGATCTTATAAGCCGATAAGTAAGGCTTCAAATAATCCAAAACTTCCGCCGTAACGTTACCATTGGATACATACACGCACTTGATACCCACCGCTTTAGCCAGCTTAAAAATTGCCGCGGCCCATTCCGAGGTAATAAGGGGTTCATTATATGAGGAGGCAATTACTTCTGCCTTCACTTGCAGGGCATAATCCACAATCTGCTGAGGCGTAATCCGCTGCGTCCAGCGTACAGCTTCGTTCGACATTGGATCGCGCAGCACCTGTGAGGAAAGGGCATTTTGGCAGAAAGCACAATGAAAATCACAACCCAACATGCCAAATGTTAGCGCATCGCAGCCGCTAAGCACATGATAAAACGGCTTCTTTTCGATAGGGTCCACATTAAGCCCAGCCACATATCCCCAGGGTACCCTCAATTTCCCCTCTTGGTTGAATCGCACCTGACAAATACCGCGTCTTCCGGGGCGGATCATACAGCGATGCCCGCATGCATAGCAGCGTACTGCATTATCGGGCAAGGTTTCGTACAGCTCGCCCTCAGCGGTCATCGAATCAAGATATTCTTTAACTGTGGGCATCATCGATTTAATTTTACCACTCCCTCAATCGTTAAAAGGAGAACGTTGAAAAAACCTTCTATACTTGGTTTTTCGTGACTCACCCCAGACCCTAAAGGTTTTCTCTCCCTTCCAAGATACTCTTTTCCGCGGTATCGTTGCTAATAATAACGATGATTCGCAATGGAAACCTTTGGTCTTCTAAATACGATTTAATCGCTCGAATAAGCATACAAATATTCATTTGGTTTTTATGACTCACCCCAGACCCTAAAGGTTTTCTCTCCCTTCCAAGATACTCTTTTCCGCGGTATCGTTGCTAATAATAACGATGATTCGCAATGGAAACCTTTAGGGTCTTCTTCAGTCCTAAATGTAAATAGTCTTATTTATTTAAACGGATGAAAGGGTAAATTCTTTATGAAAATCTATGGTGCTATCGAAGCAGGAGGAACCAAATTTATCTGCCTGGTAGGCACAGATCCACAGCACATCCTAGAAGAAGCGCGTTTCAATACCACTAATCCCTCAGAAACATTGACCAATGTCGTTGAGTTTTTCAAACGCGCAGCCGCCGGAAAACATTTGGCTGCCATCGGTATAGGCTGCTTCGGTCCCTTGGACCTGGACCCTCACTCGCCTGCCTTTGGTTCCATCACTGCCACTCCCAAACCCGGCTGGTCAAATACCCATATTCTAACTATGCTGCAAGAAGCATTGCAGACCTCAGTCGCCATTGATACCGATGTCAACGCGGCTGCTTTGGCAGAATATACCTGGGGAGCTGCCCAAGGCATCGATCCTTTCGTCTACCTGACAATTGGCACTGGGATTGGCGGGGGAGGCATCATCAACAGCGCCCCTCTGCATGGACTGGTGCACCCCGAGATGGGCCATATCCGTGTCCCCCACGACCTACAAAAAGATCCTTTCGAAGGCGTATGCCCTTTTCACGGCGATTGCTTCGAAGGTTTGGCTTCAGGACCAGCATTGTATAAACGCTGGGGGCAACTGGCAGAAAATCTACCCGATAATCACCCGGCTTGGGAGCTGGAAGCTCATTATATTGCCCTGGCTCTTTCTGATCTGGTCTGCACGCTTTCACCAAAGAGAATCATCTGCGGCGGCGGGGTGATGCAAAACCAAAAATTGTTGCCTCTGATGCGCCAAAAGTTGATTGAATTTCTAAATGGTTATGTCCAATCTCCTGAAATCCTCGAAAATGTGGACAATTACGTTCAGCCGCCGGCTTTGGGTAATCGCGCCGGTGTTCTGGGAGCATTAGCTATGGCACAGTTTGGGTGGGGGAATCCGTGATGGGTCAATAGATAAACCTACTCTACCCGTTCGCCAGGAGTTATATAGAAATCCTTTAGATATGGCTTGATCTGTTGGCGGACATTATCCTTGAGGATGTTGCCAGAGATGTGCATCAACGTATCCCCGAAATCGCTGTCTTTTTCCATGCTTGCCAGACAAGGGTAATGGTGATGCAGCAAACCGGCTTTCTCTTCTGCTTCATCGATCGGTATACCTACCAAATACTGAGCCACATGGCGGGCGCATCCACATACGGCATCACGCTTCACAAATACTTCTGTGATGACCCGCTTCTCAGCGTCGACCTCAATCTGCAGTTCAGGTTGACCAAAATAACA
>JBDKUB010000368.1:0-10405 GCA_039679915.1 Anaerolineaceae bacterium | reverse complement strand
CGTATTTCAAAAACACTCTTTTTATCGATTTCTGTGTTGCCAATAGTGCTGGTAGCATTACTTGTTATAGCATTATGGATACGTACACAGCCTATTCTGGAAACGCAATCGCTCTGGACATTATTGCTCGGGCGCGCCTGGCATCCGATTAAAAAACAATTCGGATTTTTACCTTTTATCGCCGGCACCGTCTGGGTGACTGTTGAAGCTATGGTTTTATCGGTGCCAATCTGCCTCTTCAGTTCAATTTTTCTTTCTGAGTATTCCCGCTCTACCATGCGCAAGATCATGAAGCCATTACTCGACTTGCTGGCAGCCATCCCGTCGGTCGTATATGGGGTTTGGGGGATGCTGGCGATCGTCCCATGGGTGCAAAAATCCTTTGCGCCCTTCATGAATAAATGGTTGGGAGATGTTCCATTTTTCGCAGTGAATAATCCCACCGGTTTTGGTATCATGTCTGGGGGGATAGTTTTGGCGGTGATGGTTGCGCCGTTCATCATCGCGATTACCTATGAGGTGTTGCAGTCGGTGCCCAACGGATTGCGTCAGGCTTCCCTGGCGGTGGGTGCCACGCAATGGGAAACGGTCAAATACGTGGTCATGCGGCAAAGTTTACCCGGCGTCATTGCCGGAATTGTGTTAGGCGCTTCACGCGCATTGGGGGAAACGATGGCTGTTTTGATGGTCGTTGGGAATGTCCCCCAAATGCCTAAATCGATCTTTGATGCAGCTTACCCATTACCGGCGTTGATTGCTAATAATTATGGCGAAATGTTAACCATCCCCTTATATGATGCTGCATTGATGGGAGCTGCCTTAATCCTATTATTGGTTGTATTCATCTTCAATATTATATCGACGGTCATTTTAAGCCGGATTGTTGGGAGAACATGGACATGAACCGGAGACGTTTCGAGGAAAACTTTTTCAAAACGATCATGATAATCTCCTTTTTATTGGTCGTGGGAAGTTTATGTTTTATTTTGTTTACCGTGATCGTTAAAGGGCTGCCAGCATTGAATTGGGCAATGCTGACACAAACGCCCAAAGGCGGCTACTACCTTGGAAAAGAAGGCGGCATTCTAAATGCTATTATCGGTTCGATTTATCTGGCGGGAGGCGGCACGCTCTTGGCGCTTATTCTAGGATTGCCCATTGCGATTTATCTTAGTGTTTATGGTCGAAAATCCAGAATTTCTGATTGGGTACGCCTTTCATTGGATGTATTATGGGGTGTGCCATCCATTGTCTATGGTGCCTTTGGGTTTATTTTGATGTTGGCTATGGGGATGAGGGCTTCACTCCTGGGTGGGATTCTTACCCTGGCTTTATTAGAATTACCGATTATGACGCGAGCTATGGACGAAGTCATTCGCATGATACCCCGTGATCTCGAGCAAGCCTCGTTTGCATTAGGCGCAACCCGCCTGGAAACGGCTATCCATGTAATCATCCGCCAGACATTACCGGGAATCATAACGGCGATATTATTGGCATTTGGACGTGGAATTGGCGATGCAGCCTCTGTTTTGTTCACTGCGGGTTATACTGACCGTTTACCAGGCGGATTATTACGTCCGGTAGCTTCGCTTCCACTGGCAGTTTTTTTCCAATTGGGCACGCCGTTTCCGGAAGTGCAGCAACGGGCATATTCTGCAGCCCTCGTTTTGACTTTTATCGTATTGATCATTAGCTTGGGTTCTCGTTGGTTATCCAGCCGCTTGAGCAGGTACGCTCTAAAATAATCATCTTTTGGGAGATACGTTGCATGGATTCTCATGTTCAAACGATTAACTTGAATGCCTACTATGGAGCAGAACCTGCTTTGAAGAATGTAAATCTAGAGATTCCTAAAAAGCAGATTACCGTGATTATGGGACCTTCGGGATGCGGTAAGACCACTTTATTGAAAACAATGAACCGCTTCTTAGAACTCACTGATGGTACTCGTATCTCTGGAAAAGTCTTGATCGATGGAGAAAACATCTACGATCCGGGGGTAGATGTTACCGAAATCAGGAAGAAAGCCGGATTATTGGCTCAACACCCTTACCCATTGCCCATGTCTATATATGAAAATGTCGCTTATGGATTGCGCATCCATAAAATGAAACATGGACGCGAATTAGATCAGGCCGTCGAACACTATCTCAGAGTAGCCGGTTTATGGGAAGAGGTTAAGGATCGTCTACGAGCGCCGGCTACCGGGCTTTCGATTGGACAACAGCAGCGTTTGTGTCTGGCGCGAGGTTTAGCTGTGGAGCCAGAACTGCTCTTGGGAGATGAGCCAACCTCAGCACTCGACCCTATTTCTGCACAATACATCGAACAGCGTTTGCTCGATATTAAAAATAGATATACAATCGTATTGGTGACCCATATTTTACGACAGGCAAAACGTTTGGCAGATTATGTGATTTTTATGTATCTCGGTGAAGTTGTGGAAAGCGGTCCGGCTAAAGATGTGTTCGAATCACCTAAGCAAGAACGCACTCGTGCCTATCTGGAAGGACAATTCTAATTATAAACACTCTCAATAGGCGTTTTTATTATTTACTGTTAATTGTGGCAGGTTTGATTGCACTTGCCGTGCCAATCTCTATTCATGCCCAGGACGAAGCCCCCCTCGTATTAGTGCTCACTGCTGAAGGGCCAATAACACCAGCTATGCAGGAATATCTATCGAGGGGTTTGGAGATTGCTCAAAAAAGGGGCGCTGAATTGGTTGTATTCGAGTTGAATACACCCGGTGGCAGCGTTACTTTGATGAGCGAGATGGTCAAACAAATCCGTGCCAGCACTGTTCCAGTAGTGGTTTATATTTCGCCGCGGGGTGGTATGGCTGCCAGTGCCGGCACAGTGATTACTCTGGCAGGCCATGCTGCTGCCATGGCACCAGAGACGGCTATCGGCGCTGCCAGCCCAGTCTCTGCCGAAGGCGAAGACCTTGGCGAAACCATGGAAGCCAAAGAAAAGGAAATTTTGAAAGCGCAGGTTCGAGCTTTGGCAAAGGATAGAGGTGAGGCTGCCGTTGCGTTGGCTGAGGAGACCATTCAATCTGCTAAGGCGGTTTCGGTTGGCGAAGCATTGAATATAGGTCTGGTGGATTTTGAAGCAGCTTCTTTGGATGATCTCCTTAATCAATTGGATGGTTTTAAGGTGAAAATTCTAAGCGGCGAAAAAATATTGAATACTACAAATGCAGTAGTTGAACGCGTGCCGCAGTCATTCATCGAACGCTTTTTGCATACGCTTACTGACCCCAATATCGTGTTTTTGTTGATTACCATTGGAGTGCAAGCTATATTAATCGAAATATCCAGTCCTGGCGGTTGGATAGCAGGATTTATCGGCGTGGTCTGCCTGGCTTTAGCAACATATGGATTGGGGATCATCTCGGTTAACTGGTTCGGTTTAATCTTTTTAGCAACATCATTTGTGTTATTCCTTTTGGATATCAAAGCACCAACACACGGCGCATTAACCGCGGCAGGGATTGTATCGCTCATTATTGGATCATTGGTACTATTTAATACCAGCCGCACACCATCATTTTTTAACGTATCGGTACCGCTGGTAGTGGGGACTTCGATTATTACCGGTGGGATATTTTTTGCCATCATGCTTTTCGCTATTCGGGCGCAAAAATCTCCCATCCGCACCGGACGGGAAAGCATAATAGGTAAGGTGGGCATTACGCGCAGCCCGCTTAACCCCAATGGAGAAGTTCAGGTCGGCGGTGAGCTTTGGAGCGCCAAGCTGGAATCGGGAAGCGATTATTTACCGGAGGGGGCAATGGTGAAAGTGATTGCAATAGACGGAATTAGGTTGGTGGTACGCGAGGAGAAATAGATGATTGGCGATACTTCTTACCGGTACCCGGGGGAACTACCGGTATTGGTGTTGACTATCATGGTCGTACTATTGGTCATTGCGGTGACGGCTACTGCAACGATGTGCGCCAGCGTGCTGTTTGTTGGAATTGTGGTCATGATCTCATTCTACACAAGCCAGTCATCCCACCGCCAGTTGATCCATCATGCCCAAAGGATTACCTCAAATAGCAGCCCAGAAATGGTCGATTTGATACAAAATTGTAAAAAAAGGATTCAACCGGGCGAAGTAGAAGTTTTTATTGCGCCTTCACGCCAGTTAAATGCTTACACTTTTGGACTCTCGAATCCTAAAACGGTTGTCCTTTATTCTGGTTTGTTTCAAGTAATGGACGAAGATGAACTCAGCTTTATCCTTGGACATGAATTTGGGCATGTAAGATTAGGCCATACCTGGTTGAATTCATTGATTGGCGGAATGGCAGGTATTCCAAGCCCTTCATCGGCTTCGGCATTGATAATGCTGGTGTTTTTATGGTGGAACAGGATGTGTGAGTATTCAGCCGATCGGGCTGGCGTGCTGGCTTGTCGAAAGCCAGATAAGGCGATTAGCGCTTTGATCAAGCTGGTAGCCGGACCAAAAGGCTTAACCCAAGAAGGCATGGAGCTGGCTTACACAAAAATCGATGCAGAGGATGACATCTGGGTGGGTAATTTGAACGAAGCCTTGGGTACCCATCCCATGATCATCAGTCGGATTAAGCAAATTCGCCAATTCGCTACCACCAATCAGTACAAGCGGCTGGTTTGAAAATCGAAGAATAACGACGCATGGCTCTGAATTCACTTAAAATATTATTAATTCGGATGATCAATGACGGTAAGATATGATGATGACCGAAAAAGCTTTTCAAGATTACTACCCTGATTCCTTGAGTTATTGCTATGGCTGTGGACGTTTGAACGAACACGGTCTGCAAATAAAAAGCTATTGGGATGGCGAAGAAGGGGTGTGTACCTTTCAACCTAAACCTTACCACATCGCTGTTCCCGGCTTTGTATATGGCGGGTTGATTGCTTCCCTTATCGATTGCCATGCAACGGGAACAGCCGCGGCGGCTGTATACCGCGCCGAGGGTAGGGCAATGGATAGCGAACCGCCGATACGGTTCGTGACTGGTTCGCTGCATGTAGATTACCTGCGTCCAACACCCTTGGGTACTCTGCTTACACTGCGGGCAACGATCAAACAAATCAAATGGCGTAAAGTGACGGTCGAAGTAACGCTTTCAGCTAAGGGGGAAATAACCGCCCGCGGTGAGGTGATTGTGGTGCGCTTACCAGAAAATATGATGGTGAGTTAAGGACGAATTTCTACAACTACGCCGTCTTCTGCCCACTTGTAAAGCCATTTCGCATCATCCAAATCGAGGATAATACATCCATAAGAGGCGGGTTTACCCAGGATGTTTGCCCATAAACGCGTTCCGTTGGAGAGCATGGGTAGTCCATGAATGCCGTTCATGAAACCAGGCCAAGCTTCATAAATACCTAAAAAATTGGGCATATATAAATCCCATTCCGAAGCATACGCGTTGGGTTTATGAGATTGAACTTGAAAAATACCAGGCTGAGTGGGCGATTTGTCGATGCCGGTACTCATAACAAATTTTTTTATTTGCTCGCCGTTTTCGTAAATCATCATCCGCTGTTTGCTGATGTTCATAACAATCCGTTTGTGGGGGATGACCGGTAGGGGGAGCAGCTCGTCTTTTGACGGGATGGTAATCACCTCCCCGGTTACCAGGGCATTGGCATCCAAGTTGGGATTGGCGTTCAATATATACCACATAGGGAACCCCATCTTCCAGCTTATTTTTAGCAAGGTATCCCCTTTTTGGATGGTATAAGTGGTAGGTTTATGATTAATAATCACATAATAAGATGTTCCCTGGCTGATGGCTTGTGCCAATCCGCTGCCGTATTTTTCGGCATCCAGCCAGCGGTTATCCCCTAGAGTGTCGCTCATGCTCTTTAAATAAGCGGTTACCTGGTTTGGATCAACTCCCACACCGACACTATTTTGACCGGCTTCTGCTTTCAGCCAGGTGCCCAGCGTTTCCTTGGAGATTTGCCAGGTAATGAACTCGTTGGTGACCGGATCATAGGCTTTGATTTCGACGTTTTTCTCCAAGAATTTTTGCGCTTCTTCTTTCAATAGCGAGGCATCACTAACTTTAGGCGCAACCGGGACGAGATTCATTTGGAAATATCCAGAAGCCATTACTTTTGACGGATCTGATACCAGGGAAGCCAGCGATTCCTCAATATTGACTGCGTAGCCAATTTCCGAAGGAGTGATCACCCATTCGCCGTCTTGAAGTGAGATGGAGGCATCTTTGGCTGGATTGCCTGCTTCAGCCGCAATCTTTTCCAATCCAGCGCGGGCAGCCTCTTCATCGATCGAGATGACGGGCGGTACTTGCCAGCCTTTCATAAAACTTGTAAGCATTTGGTTGATATTTTCATTCATTTCTTGATACCTGCCAACACTGAAAGCATCGTCGATGGTGGCGCCAATATTAATGCGCAAACCAAGTTGAGCAGGAGCCACTTTCCAGGTGGTAAAACCATTGCTAACGGTGATGGTGCGTTTTAGGTCGTAATAGGCACCTAATTCAGCAGCCGCGCTGCGCACATCCATGTTACTCAAATCCAGGTCGCCGACACTAACGCCTGGGATGATTTTTTCGCTGAATTGATAATAAGCGTAATAACCTAAGGAAAGAAAGAACGGCATCAGGCAAGCAGTTACTAAAACCGCAATAATTATGGCTGCTAACCAGGTTGGGATTTCATAATGTTTGGAAGGAATCCGAACATATTGATATTGCTCACCATATTGGCTATCACCCGCCTGGGGATTACGGCGAAATTGGGTAGGTGTTGGGGGATGCTTGCTGTTTGCCATGACTATCGATC
The DNA here is from genome assembly GCA_039679915.1 of Anaerolineaceae bacterium. Classification (GTDB taxonomy): domain Bacteria; phylum Chloroflexota; class Anaerolineae; order Anaerolineales; family UBA4823; genus JAAZNS01. The sequence goes on along the minus strand of JBDKUB010000368.1, from coordinate 3,587 downwards.
TCTAAAATCATGTTTGTTAAAAAAACACTAAACAGTGTTGGATAATATAGCATACTTGTTTGTAATTTCAAAGAGATTATTATGATTATCGATATTATTGAATTCGTTAATTGTTTAACAAGTTTTGGTTTGGTTGGCACCATCGAATTCGTAATGGTCTAATAACTTTTTGGGTGCAAGAAAGAATCCAATATGCCTAATAATAGGTCGATGAATCACTAAAGTTTTCCCGCTACCATCCGATAATAATCGTATGAGTATTTCTTCGGTTAGCATGAGCGATTCATTGTTATCTTTATCAAGCGGAATGGCTTCCGAGAATGTCCAACTGCAAATCGCAGTGGCGGTGATGAAGCAAGCTCAAGAGCAACAAGATCAAGCAGGGCAAGCGCTTGTTGAAATGATCAACCGATCAGCGTCTATTGATGGCACAGGCAGGTTGGTAAATATAGCTACCTAAACTGTTCACGATAAAGACTTACCGTTCATCCCGGTTGTTTGGATACCGGGATGTTTTGATTTAAGGTGAATATGGGATAGCACCTTTAAGTGCGATAAGAGTTTGTAAAAACAAGAAAAACCACAATCTGGTTATCGACCGAGGAATTGCCAATGATGGTTGCTTTTTTTAATTTCGACATCCCTTATTTTCCCCAGCTATTTTGTATGATATAAAAATTCTTCTAGACAAAATTCAACTCCTCAGGTAGAATAACCATTCGTGATTTTAGAATGACTCAGTTGGAGGTATTATTTTGACTAATATCAAGTCTCAAATGAAACGCAACCGTCAGAATGAAAAACGACGCTTACGTAACCGGCATTTTGCAGGCAAAGCGCGTACTTACGTGAAAAAAGCCCGCTATTCAATTGAAGATGGTACTGTAGAAGAAGCGAAGAAAGCTACTCTCAATGCTATTGTTGCATTGGATAAAGCCGCCGAAAAGGGTGTGATTCACAAGAATAATGCAGCTCGCCGTAAAAGCCGGCTGATGAAACGCATGAATGCGTTGGAACAAGAAAAGAAATAAAGGTAGTTTTATTTTAGGTAGTGGACACCCTGGATATTTTTATTCAGGGTGTTTTTTTATTATCATGGCGGGTATTTCCATAGTGTAAGGAGCTTTTCTTTTTTGGATGATATGGGCTGGATTCTTAGTAGCTTTTTCAGCTATTCCGTCATGACGAGGAGTGTAACGACGAAGCCATCTTTCGAAGAGCATGAGATTACTTCGTAACCCTCGGTTACTCGCAATGACGAGGTTCACACGTCATGGCGAGGAGTGTAACGACGAAGCCATCTTTCAAAGAGCATGAGATTGCTTCGTAACCTTCGGTTACTCGCAATGACGAACCACTCCTGCAGCTTGCGCTGTGATGGTTATTTATAACCCTTACGCTTTGCTTTAGGGGGTTTGCTGGGTTGACCGTGGTAAGCCGGACAGATGATGGCATGGATAGTACATAAACGACGGTCTTCCATGCGGCTCAACAGACGGCTATCCATTTTCTCGTATTCGCTCGAGGTGGTGATCACGGTCGGCAAACGCGAGAGATAGCGATAGTTGAACAACTGATACAGCTTTTCCTTTGCCCAGGTAGTGGAAGAACCCGTGTCCAGGTCATCCAGGATCAATAGACGGGTTGTTTTTACTTCTTCGAATAAGCGGTCTAGACTGATCGTGCTATTAGGGCTGAAGGTAGCCCGCAGATGGTCCAATAATTCGGGGACACTGACGAAAATTAAATCGTAGCCATTATCGCGGCATTGATGACCGATAGCGGCTGCCAGGTGGGTTTTCCCACAGCCATAAGGTCCGGTAAAGACAATCCAACCATTTGGATTGTTCGCAAAATCTTGAGCGGCGGCAAAGGCGGCTTCCAAGGATTTAAGCTCATCGGCGGGAATATTTTCAGTCTGGCGCAAATCGAAGCTGGCAAAGGTCATTGCGCTGTATAAATCTAGAGAAGAGAGTTCGTGGTCACCAAAATCTCCGGTAGGATTGCGATAATCCGGCGCTTGAATGGTAACATTGGTCACCAGATCGGGGTCCTCCAGACGGGAGCGGATGCGGTTTTCGATATCTCGCACATCCAGGTTGGTGGTTATTACCAGGGGTAAGCGGTTAATATAACGGTAATTGATAATTTGGAATAATTTTTCTTGCGCCCAGGGGGTTGCGTTTTGGGTGCCGAAATCATCCAACACCAGCAGCGGAGAACTGCGGATATCGTCGAAGCGCTCTTCGAAGGTGGCATCGGGGTCCTGATATGCGAAACGCAGACTGTCCAAAAGATCAGGCACGGTGATGAACAGGGTGGGAACACCGATGCTAACCGCGTCATTGGCAATAGCGGCTGCCAGATGGGTTTTACCGCAGCCATTTTTACCTTGCAGCAGCAGCCAACCGGTGAGTGTTTGGGCAAAATGACGAGCCTGATTATAGGCGCGCTCCAGAGAATCAGCCTGAGCTGGCCAGTACCCAACCCTGCCGCGGGTTTGAAAATTATCGAAAGTGAGATGTTTGAGTTCATTCAGGTGGCTGAGTGAAAATAAACGCCGATGCACTTGCTCGCTGATTTGAGCCTGGCGGCAGGTGCATATTTTCAGCTTGCCGAATTCGGGATGGCTTACCGGTAGGTCTTGCCGGATATAACCTAAACCATGACAGATTGGGCAATCCGGGTCGCCGGGCAAGGATGATGCTCCAGAAGTGATGTCCTCGTTATCGGTTGGGGTTTTCCCATTTAGAATATCTTCGGCGAGCTTTTTCAGTGTCTTGTCGATCATTTCGCTCATCTTTTCCTTCGTCCTTCCAGCGCTTGAGTATGGCTGAAACATAGCGCCAGTTGCGTACGTTATTTTCAACAGCTATTCTAATGGCTTCTTCGATCCATAAGGGGGGGAATTCATGTTCTGCTTGGTGTAGGGTATCTGCCAGCATTGGAGTTAGGGGACCGATATGTTCTTCATATAGCTTGAAAATGTTGGGTGATTCTACTGAAATGGATATGGGAAAATTATCGTCACCTGTAGGGCGCCATTCGCCTCGTTGAATCGCTTGCACTGCCGCTTTGCCGCGCGGTGTATTGAGAAAATACAAAATTTCAGTATTTTTTAATTTCACTTGGGCTTCAAGAAGCCATCCCCGCTTGATGGCTTGCTCTAGTGATTGATCTATCGACGCGATAGTATCCTGGGTTGGTTCGCCCTGTGATTCGAAGAATGGCTTATCTTGAATAAAATCTTGGCGACGGAAGTAGTGAAAACCACGATCCATTTGATCCAGCCGCCAAAACAGATATAACGCCAGTTTCAACTCACCGAGGTGGTCGATTTTGGGCAGTAAATCGGTGAAAAATTGAACCGGTATTGGGATGGATTTATTTTTTTCGTTCTGAAAGCCCTCGAATGGTTTCATGGGGATCAAGTTTATTTTATATGGCTCAAGTCGACTACGCGTGTGGCGGCATTCTCGAATTTCGCCAGATTGTTGCGAAAAACCAATTCGATGGTGCCCACCGGACCATTTCTATGTTTAGCAACTTTGATTTGAGCGATATTCTGTTTGATGGTGTCTTTCTCG
>JBDKUB010000038.1:0-5658 GCA_039679915.1 Anaerolineaceae bacterium | reverse complement strand
GGGATGTGCCATTCTACATCTATATCTCCCCAATATTTAATCAATGCGATATTGGGATGGGCTATAGCAATAATCGTTTCATCGTTCATATAATTCATCGTTCTTTATGGGTGTAAGGGCTTTAAGTTTATCATAAAGCACTGAAGATTTGACTGGTGGTATGTCAAATACGATTCACCATGCGTTGGTTTAAAAAAAACAATAAGAAAATCGATTAGCAATAAATTGACTCCATAGCATTTCAGTGTTAATATTTCATTGCCCCCGGTTGACGCGAGCCGGGATTTTTAATCGCGTCTGCTATTTTATCCCATTCTGAGAAGGTGATTTATGCCCTACATCAGTCAGCTTATGGGTCGTCCTATTGCAGATATTGATGGTGAGGTAATCGGATCTCTATCGGAGATTTTAGCTCATAAAGTGGGTGAAGTATCTCATCCAAAAATTGTGGCAATTGAAGCGAAAAAAGGTTCACATACCCTTATGATCCCAATTGCTGATGTTGCTGTGCTTATTGGTCCGGCTATTGCATTGCACAAACGAAAATCACATATCGTTCCATATAAGCCTGACGAGGATGATCTATACCTGATCCGAGATGTGTTGGATAAACAAATCATTGATACCAATGGGGTGAGGGTAGTGCGGGTGAACGATTTACAATTGACCAGGATTGAGAACGATTATTTTATAGCCAATGTGGATACCAGCAGCTCAGGTTTATTGCGTCGCCTGGGATTAGATGCCATCAGTAAGCGATTGCCTAATAAGGGAAAACGCAGCGCGCCTACCGGTAATATATCCTGGGATGACGTCGAATTACTTTCAATAGATCAGCCTATGCGGTTGAAGGTACCAAGGGAAAAGTTAGCTGAATTGCACCCGGCTGATCTGGCAGAAATTCTAAGTGATCTCTCCCGCCAGGAAGGGCGTGATATTCTGGAATCGTTGGATATTGAGACTTTAGCAGATACTTTGGAGGAAGTGGAACCAGATTTTCAGGTGAGTCTGCTCGAAGGGATGCCGAATGAAAGAGTGGCTGATGTACTTGAAGAAATGGAGCCAGATGAAGCTGCCGATCTCTTAGCAGAATTGCCCAAAGACCGCAGTCAAGAACTGCTGCAGTTAATGGAAGATGAAGAAGCTCAAGATGTGCGGAAACTATTAACTTACCCGGATGATACAGCAGGGGGTATCATGACTACCGGTTATATTACCATCCCGCCCGATATTACGGCTGAACAAGCCATGGTAGTCCTTCGCCAATTGAGTAAGGAAGCTGAAGTATATTATTATATTTATATAACAGATAGTCAAAACCACTTGTTAGGCGTGTTGTCTCTTCGAGAATTGGTTTTAGCCGAACCCCAGACGAAAGTCTCCGATATCATGGAGAAAAGGGTGGTTACGGTGCATCTTGAAGACACCCAGGATGAATGCGCCCAAATCATAGCCAAATACAATTTAATTGCCATCCCAGTTGTTGATGATGATAATCAGTTACACGGTATCGTGACAGCCGATGATGCCATCGATAAGATCATTCCAACCGCCTGGAAAAAACGGTTACCCCGTTTATATCACTGAGATTGACAATGAACGCGTATCATTTATTCTGGAAGCGGTTAAGACCTTACAGAACACGCTTGGCGCTTTTATTAGCAGTAATCGGACCAGGAATTATCACCGCCAATGTCGATAATGATGCGGGAGGCATTACCACTTACTCCGTCGCTGGGGGCAATTATGGTTATGGATTGTTATGGATGATGCCTTTAGTATTGATTGCTTTGATCATCGTTCAAGAAATGAGCGCTCGCCTGGGGGTCGTTACCGGCAAGGGTTTAGCGGATCTTATCCGCGAAAGCTTGGGAGTGCGCCTTACTACTTTGATATTAAGTTTATTGGTCATTGTTAATTTAGCGAATACCGTTAGCGAATTTGCCGGTGTAGCTGCCAGTATGGAAATATTTGGAGTCAGTAAATATATTTCGGTGCCAGTAGCTGCTTTTGTTGTATGGTTATTGATTTTTAGAGGAAATTACAAAACAACTGAGCGTATATTTTTAGTTGCCAGCAGCATCTATCTGGCTTATATCATTTCAGGAATCCTTGCTAAACCGGATTGGTCTGAGGTTGGGAAGGCTTTTTATACCCCCACATTCAATTTAAACATCGAGTTTGTCACGTTGTTTGTCACCATCATTGGGACGACCATCGCTCCCTGGATGCAATTTTATCAGCAGGCATCCATTGTCGATAAAGGAATCCAGGTCGAAGATTATGGATATGAAGTGCTAGATGTGGTGGTGGGTTCAATTTTTGCGGTGGTTGTTGCTGCTTTTATCGTGATTGCCTGCGCGGCTACTATCTATAAGCAAGGTATCCGGATAGAAACTGCCAAAGATGCAGCAATGGCTTTGGGTCCTTTGGCAGGAAAATATGCGCAAACGCTCTTTGCCCTGGGTTTGTTGAATGCTTCGCTATTTTCAGCAGCTATCTTACCATTATCTACATCCTACTCAGTATGCGAAGCATTTGGTTGGGAATCGAGCTTGAGCAAAAATATCAAGGATGCAAAAGTATTTTTCATCATCTACACAGCTCTAATCGTTGTAGGAGCGTTATGTATACTCTTGCCGATCAAATCACTAATCCGGGCGATGATGGCAAGTCAGACTTTAAATGGCATTCTATTACCCATCATATTGATCGTTATGCTTCATCTGATCAACGATCGTCGAATTATGGGTAATTTTGCCATGAACCGCTGGTTTAATATTCTCGTATGGATCACGGTGATTCTATTGATTCTATTAGCGCTGATTTTGGTTGTGGTGAGCGTTTTTCCCGTTTTATTCCGATAGATGCGGTTTAATAAAAAAATAAGGATAGATTTATTGAGATGATAAAACTGATTTCGATTGACGTAGATGGAACTTTACTGGATAGTCAAGGTAACTTGCCTATGGGTAATATCGAGCCAATAAAAAAGGCAAAACAAAAAGGGATCCATATTATTTTAAATACAGGAAAACCGATAGGGGCTATCGAGGACCCTTATCATATTCTTGGTTTAGATGATCCGGTGGTAACTTTAACAGGTGGCTTGGTTTTAGAAAATCATCAGAATCGAGGCTGGAAGATGGTGAGAGGCAGTCCTATTCCCACATCGACGTTTGCGATGATATATCAAGCGGTGAAGGACATGAAAATCTCTACTCATTTTTTAACCGAGAACATCACTTATATTCATCATGCAATCAACGATGTGGAATATCTTGAGGAATTCGATGAGGCAATGCGGAAGTTTTCTTGTATGGAATATTGCGTAGTACCTGTTTCTCCCCTGGTAGATTGGGCGGGATTGGAAATGCCGCCTTATAAAATCATGTTTTTCAGTGATGACAAAGAGGAGATAGAGCGAGTTTGGTCAGCCCTGAACGGAGCCAATATTCCCGGAATAATCTCGGAATATTCATCGCCACGCACCGTGGATGTGCGTACCACTGATTCTGGGAAGAAAAATGCGGTGATTTATTTATGTCATCGATATGGAATAGACCGAAGTGAAGTCATGGCGTTGGGTGATCATGAATCGGATATCGAGTTGATTCAATGGGCAGGTATCGGTGCCTTCATGGAAAATGGCGATCAAAAATATAAAGCGCAAGCACCTTTATTGGCTCCAAGCAATGATGCCTGCGGTGTGGCAACCATAATCGAGAAATATGCGCTAAAATAACGGGTAGGAAAATACCATCCCTTCTGTCCTTATACCACTGTATTGTTTTTTTCTAAAATATTAAAAAGGCAGGTAGAAGGAAGCATAGGTAAATTTATATGGTATATCAAAGTATTTATTTTTAATTATGTCATTATTTTACCAGAGCAAGTAAATGATATAAAATTTTAGGATTGAATTTGAAGAAGGAGATATCATGCAAAGTTTCACGGCGGTAGTGGTCAATGATGTCGGATTGCATGCTCGGCCGGCTGCAGTTTTCGTGCAAACAGCCGCAAAATTCAAATCATCGATAAAAATTCGTAACCTGACCAATGGAAAAGATTTTGTGGATGCAAAAAGCATCTTGGGTGTATTAACTTTGGGCGTTTCAAAAGATCATCTGGTGGAAGTTCAATTGACAGGAGAAGATGAGCAGGAAGCAGCAAAAACGCTCAAGGATATATTCGACAATAATTTCAAAGGTTTACTATAGAATTATGGAGAGTTAACCATGAATCGCTCGGCAACACCAGTAAATTGGGTAATCAACGGAATCGCCGCTGCCCCCGGGCTTGCCAGTGGTTCATCGCTTCTCTGGCAGAAAGAATCCCTTCATTTCGAGCGTCAGACCGGCAAAGACCCACAATATGAGCGGCAAAGGATCGATAAAGCAGTAAAAACAGCTCAAGAAGAACTCGAGCTTTTGCGCGATAGAATGATTTCTGAAAAACATGAAGCAGAAGCCATTGTTTTTGATGCCCATATCCTGATGCTTGAAGACCCCACTTTGCTTCAGTATGTTGATGGATTGCTGAAAGAGACTCTCAATGCTGAAGCAGCCTGGATGGATGGCATTCAATTTTTCTCCGACCAATTAGCAAGCATTCCAGATGCCACATTGAAATCCCGAGCTGCGGATCTCAATGATGCCGGTTTACGGGTTTTGCGCCATTTGTTGGGAATCAAGGAAGGCAACCTCTTTGAAATCGGTCAACCATCCATATTAATCGCCCGGGATCTGGCACCTTCGGAAACGGCGAGTATGGATAAAAGGAAAGTGCTGGCATTTTGTACGGCAGAAGGGGGACCCACTTCTCATACGGCGATATTAGCCAAGGCTTATGGCATTCCGGCTGTGGTGGGTTTGGGTTCAGCAGTGCTTGATATCCCCAATGGTACACCGATTCTGGTAGATGGCAGGATGGGTTATGTGGTTGTCAATCCGGATGAAGAAACACTCCGATCCTTTGCTGAACGTAAACACCGAGAAAGCGAAAAGGAGGAGGTAGAGGTTCGATCAGCACATGCCCCGGCGACTACACAAGATGGGGTTACGGTAGAAGTGGTAGCCAATGTCGGTAATCCGGATGAAGCAGAAAAAGCGCTGGATTATGGTGCAGAGGGTATTGGCTTATTTCGGACCGAGTTCATTTTTCTCGATCGGCAAACCGCGCCCACGGAGGAAGAGCAAAGCCTTGCTTATCAAAAAGTATTGGAGGTGTTGGGGAATCGACCTGTTGTGGTGAGAACCATCGATGTGGGTGGCGATAAAGATATCCCTTACCTGGATTTGGGAAAAGAAGCTAATCCATTTTTGGGTTGGCGGGCGGTGCGCATGTGTTTGGATCGCCCGGATTTTTTCAAGGTGCAGTTACGCGCACTGTGGCGCGCCAGTTTGGGTCACGATCTCAGGGTTATGTTTCCGATGATTGCTACTCTGGATGAAGTCAGGCAAGCTAAATCGCTGTTGATGGAAGCGCGCCAGGAAGTGGTTCAAGCCGGGTATTCGGTTGCTGATAAGATCCAGGTTGGCATTATGGTGGAAGTCCCATCTGTGGCGATTTTGGCGGATCAATTTGCAAGGGAAGTGGATTTTTTCAGCATCGGCACCAATGATCTCACCCAATATACTCTGGCAGCGGAGCGCACCA
>JBDKUB010000509.1:0-3566 GCA_039679915.1 Anaerolineaceae bacterium | reverse complement strand
TTTAGCAGAATAAATACTGAAATATCTGCCCAATTGGGTTTTTCTTCCCCATGTTTTTTTAGCACTTGTTCGCAATAATTGCCCTTTAAGATGATAAATGCTCCTCCTTCTGAATCGAAGAGTTTGCAAACCTGTTCGACCAACCATTCTTGAGTTTCTTTCAATTCGATATTGATCTGACTTATCTTGAAAATAAGCGAGACTATCGAATCCTCGGATAGATCAAAGGGTTCACTGCCGCATTGCTCGACCTGTTTCACATCAACTGAATGATTATCCATCATTGAATTTTCCTATGTAAGAATCGAAGAGAAAACAGATCGAATTACTCGTTATCTGGATTTATCGTATAACCATAACCTGGAACAGTTCGGATAAAATTAGGCTCTGCCGGGTCAATTTCAATCCTTTCACGCAGGTTTTTAATATGGACACGGACTAAATCTGGGCTTCCGGCATCGGATGGATAGTTCCATACTTCATCCAATAAACGGGCAGGTGAAAAGATTTGCCCAGCATGACTCATGAGGTGATAAAGCAAGTCGAACTGTACCGGAGTGAGGCGCATTTTTCCTTTATGAGGTGTGTATAACTCGTAGGAGCGCGTATCCAGTACATATTCACCAACAATCAAACAATAATCGGCTTCGACCGATTTTGTTTCTTGGGATAACTTGCTGAGGATATTTTGGACGCTTTGTGGAAGGGAAGGGTTTATCGAGGGGGTTGCTTCTTGAGTCGCAAGGGGTTTGGCTTGATTTTTCGTCCGCCGTAGGATGGCGCGTATACGCAAGATCAACTCGTCGATATTAAAAGGTTTACTTAAATAATCATCGCCCCCGGCATTAAATCCGGCGATTTTATCTTCATCTTTGATCTTGGCGGTTAGAAAGAGAATAGGGATATTCTTTAGTAAGGGATCGGCACGCATTTCCCGGCATACAGTATAACCATCCATTCCGGGCATGACCACATCCAGTATCACAATATCTGGCAATAGTTTTCGGGCAGTTTTTAAGCCCTCTACGCCGCTGTTAACTGTGGTGGTTTTGAATTCATTGCCGCGTAAACTGCGCTCGATTGTTCGCGCTACAATTTCGTCGTCTTCGACCACCAGTACATTAACGGTACTCATCGATCACCTCCGTGAATCCAAATCGAACATGAGAAATCAAACTTAGATTTTCCATTAATTTAAATTGGGTATTATGGAATGATAAAAGTCGAACGGGTTGATTGATTAATAATTTTTCAGTAGTGAGAATAGTCATTGCTTGCTTTAGGGATTTTCGATAAATAATTCAGCCATTAATTATTAAGTTGTGTTTAAAAATACTTTAAGATAGTGAGCATGATAAAACGTCAGATGTGAATTCTCCATAAATTTTACGTAAAGAATGTAAATTTATGTCAAACAATATTGTAAGCTTTCACTTTATATAAATTACCATTTCTTAAGGATGTGCGGATACTGGGGCTGTCTAAAAAATTATAAAGGTCATATTGAATAAATCGAAATATCTAAACGCGATTATGAAAAAACCTCTCGCTTTTCTCAAGGCGACATCTTTCTTTTTGGAAAGTCCTATCCGGAAGACAAGGCAGCCTGAATAGGCTTGTCTTTTTATATCTAAAGATTTTTTTAGTTCCCTTCGATTGGGCAGGCTAAGACAAAGGCAGCTCCCTCAAGAAAGATCCTTAGGCGAGGGAGCTGTCTATCATATAGATTATTATCTTAGGATAATAGGTAGATATTGATAAAATTTATTTCCCAGCAAGGCAAAATAAGAGAAATGATTGGGGCAGGCAGTGGCCTGGTCTAAATCCCAATCTGCCTGGCTGGTGGGCTCTAAAACCCAATCGTTGCCATCCCAGTGATAAATGCCAAGAGCTGCATCCTCGCTTACCAGCCATCCTTTGTAGTCCACCGTCATCGTATAGCAAGTGCCGGGCTCAATAATATCGTCTAACGCCCCTCTCATTTGCTCGACAGACAGATCAAAGATGGTCCAGGCGCTTAGTCTGCCGGTCGAGGGCGCCTGAGATAAAGTTGTGGGCGTATAGGTGATCACCGTATTGGCTGTGACCAAGCCGGCCGGAAAATGAAGGTGAACATTTCCATCTTTGGAAAAGAGATCGCCTCCTTTGGTTGGAGTCACTGTGGTCGAGACCGGCACATTAGCATCGGGGAGGTTAGAAAGGATGATCCCGTTTCCTCCTCCCATCCATATGACCGGTCCAAGACCATAGTGGGTTGCATGCACGCTGTTAGGACCGCCGAAGTTCAATGGGATGTCCTCGGGAATCCAGCTAATGCCCAGGTCACCAGTTGCCAAAGCCAAAGTCTCATAGGTTGTGTTACTTCCCCCAACCACCCAGCCCCAGCCAGGTCCCGAAAAGTCTATATCATTATAATATTCGATCCCAGTCATGTCTCTCTGGATCTGCCAGGTAGTGCCTCCATTGGATGTGAAGAGGATGAAATCATCTCCAGCGACCCACACCCGTTGGCCATAGCAATACAAGCTTTTCAGCGTTTTATCTACTCCACTGGTCTGAGAATTCCAATGCTCTCCCCCATCATTTGTTGCATAAATAGTACCGTATTCTCCAACTGCCCAGCCGTTATTAAAATCGCTGAAGCAAACATCGAGCAAGTTTTGTTGACCTTCTAAATATTTTTGTTCAGCCCAGGTTTGCCCGCCATTGGTCGTAGCATAAATCCAGCCGTTGCCATTTCCGGCTCCACCTACCACCCAGCCATACGCTGCATTCATAAAATGGAGGCCGCGCATTGGGCGATAACTTAACTCGAGTTGGGATGTCCAATGGGCACCGCCGTCCAATGTAGAAAAAATGTAGCCGTTTCCGTAAATACCTGCTGCAGCCCAACCGATATTAGCGTTGACGAATTCGATATCATTGACAAAATCAATGCCTGTTTTTTGGACACTCCAGGTTGCGCCGCCATCTTGGGTGTGGAGGATTTGACCGGGGAAACCCGAACTAGACCAACCCACCGCCGCCCAGCCGCGCTGGTCGTCCACGAAATAAAGATCATTGATGTTGCCCGTGGTCGAACCAATGTGCTGTTCCCAACTGCTGCCGCCATTGGCGGTGGCAAGCACCATTCCTGCTTTTCCTACTATCCAACCATGATTGGCATCAATGAAATCCACTCCATAGAGGTTATTGTCTGTCCCGCTATTGATCGTCTCCCACCAGTCATATGGAGGTAGTGTATGTTGAGCTATAAAACCCCCTGCGCCGATAATCAACCCTCCACCGCCGGGGGCTAATTCGATATCATAAAGATCTCTGGTCCAACCACTCATAAAAATATTTTCCCAAAATGTTCCACCGTTTGTTGTATCGCAAAGACCGCCTCCCCAACCGACTAACCAGCCGTTATTGCGATCGCTGAAATCGACATCATAGAGTTCATGGGAACCACAGGAAGGTTGGTTTTGCCAACTGCTCCCCCCATTAGTGGTGGCGATAACCAGACCAGACGCACCGACTGCCCAGCCATAGGAGGTATCCACGAAATCCAAGCCATATAAATG
>JBDKUB010000058.1:0-4238 GCA_039679915.1 Anaerolineaceae bacterium | reverse complement strand
CCATAGTTTTCCCCTTGATGTGTTTTTTTGAGACATAACGTTTAGCTCCTCAATATTGATCTCGGGATAGTATTATATAGGAATTTGTTCCTAAGGCATAGAAATAATGGAAAAGTTTATTACAATTTCGAGAAGTATGATAGCCAGGTGATAATCGAAAACAAATCCAAAACTAAAAATCCACCTAAAAATAATCCCAACCCCCAATATGACATCCAATTGATCAATTTATGCCAACCATAACACAATATAAGCATCATTGGGATAACAACAGGAAATCCGTATCGGGCAACTGGAATATATGTCCTAACATCATAGATGCCAAAAAAACCACGGAATAGTACTATCGATAATATCACCGCAGTAGCTAGAAGCACCCATATAAGCGACGATTTTACCGTAAAAGGTATTCGCTTGAAGCGGAATATAGAAAAAATACCTGTGGTTACCACGCCTATTAGAGAAAATATTTTTAAGATTTGATAACCGATAGCTGGAATACTGATACTTTCCCAGGCAAATTTTGCCCAAAATGTTTCGAATAATTTTCTAACAGTGGCTCTATACAACCAGCGGCTTGTAGCGACATCCATTGTAGAAGCCAATAATTCATTGGGTGAAAGGTGCGCTAACCAAGGGATTTTACGGGTCAACTTTTCCACTCGGGGCTGAACATATACCCAGACGCTTTCTGCCGAGGCATTGCGGATGGGGTTAATGAACAATTTTTCCCCCCACGAGCCCCGTTGTGCGTTGGGTGATGAAAAAACCGGTGGTTTATCAACCGGCCATTTCCCGCTTACCAGCAAAATACCATCGTAATAAACCTTGACTGATTGGGTCCCTTCGGGTAAAGCCGGCGCTATCAATTGAACTTCCAAATGTGAAGCATTCTGCGGTACAGGCACGGTCATCCAATAGAAAGTAGGAGTAAGCGATAACAACCTCGATTCTAATTGCACGTTCGTGCCATCATATAAAGCCGGTAGATTCCCCTGAACAGGCTGATCTGCCCAAATCCAAGCCCCAAGGGTTACTTTTTTGCCCAAAAACATTTTTGCCGTGGTAGTTGGAATTAATTGGCGGAATATCGACTGGCTCGTTTCCCCGCTATCGGCTTCGATTAGGAAGGCATGCCCACCCCAAGGCGCTAATTTAGTGGAAACCCGGCTGGTTTCTTGTTGATATGAGTTGCGATACCAAAAAGCAGCATCTCCCCATCCAAAAGATACGCCTATTATGATAATTCCTCCAGCCAGCATTAAAATCCCTAAGACGACCGCCCATCGAGATTTAATCAACGCCAACCAGACTGCTAATATAGCTAAAGGTAAGGCAACGATTATCGTGTTTTTGGTGAGGCAGCATAACAGCGCAGCAACTGTTAGCCCGATGAAGCGAGATAAATTCACTCCATATTTGATTAACCTTACTGCCGTCAAAATGAATATCGAGAACATCAACGTTGCCCCAACATCATTATTCACAGAGGTCATGAGATGCACAAAACTTGGCAGCATTGCGATGCAGGCCGGCGTCAACCAGCGTAAGCGATGGTTTACAGGGAAAAATTCTCCAACAATCAAGTAAGCCAATACCAATACAACTTCGAACATAATCAAAGACAAAAGACGCAGCGTATACAGTTGAGTTTCTACAGGCGCATTCAGCAGCATCCGCAATGGAATCGCCGCAATAATATGATATAAAGGCAACGCACCGGAGACATTCGTTCCTATCCAAATGGGTTCGTCGGTCGCATTCAAATCAGGTAAGAAGCCCAAATTGGCATAAAAATCATGCTCGATCATCGAAGCAGCAATCTCACGGCGCTTTTCCTGATCATAAGCTGGGTACTCGGGTAACGACAATCGTGAAGCAATCAACCAGGCATATTCAAAATGCGAGGGCTCTTCATTATATTGCCAGGCAGGCATAGCAAAGACATAGATCAATCCATGCACTGAACCTAATAATAAGATAGCTATTAGAATGATTTTCTCTCGCCGATATCCGTTGGTCGTCATCTTTGAATGATAGAGCTAGAATAGTCTCTTAGATAAGGTAAAACAACTGATAGACCTAATACAACCCAAATAATAACTAAGCCATCGATAGGTGTGCGAAAACGAGTTCCGGCAAAATACATCATTGTGATCAGCGCCTGGATTATAAATACCAAGACCAATAAGCTGTGTTCACGCCATTTCTCCTTCAATGTCAGCAAGCCTAATATAGCGAAAGGTAACATTGCCAGCCAGGTTATGATAAATCCGAGGTTGGCTAACTCGAACATCTGATATTGAGCTGCCTCTACACTGCTGCCTATATTCGGACGGAAAAATGCGAAATAAATCAGCTTACGACCTGCCAGTTTAATAAATTGAGCAGGGTGTTCTTGGATGAATTGCCAACCTTGTCGATAGAAAAAATGATCACGCTCGACCTCGGACATTTTCAAAGAGCTTGCCACCAACGATTCATCGATTTGGGTGGGGAAAATATATTCTCCAGTGGCTTTAGGATTGTTGCCAATCCAGAAATTGAGCCCACCATTGGTTGAAGTTACCATGAAAATCCCTTGAATGGTGTAATTATAGATAATCCAGGGGGATAGAACTAAGATTGCCGCTGCTCCCATGACTAGAGAAGCTTTCAACCAACGGCTCCATGGTTTCCATAAATAGAATAACCACCAAAGAGGAATCAAAGGTAATATCGAGATCCAGGTAGGCCGGGTCAATGTTGCCATTGCTAGGCTTACACCACATAAGATCGCACTCCCCAAGGAGCGATTTTTAGCTGCTCGCACTGCCATCCAAATTCCCAACATAACAAAAAAAGTCTCAATTGTGGTAGTGCTTATATCCACTGCATAACTAATAAAAGGGGGATATACCGCGCCAATAAAAGCTGCCAGTAAACCCTGTCTCGGATTGCCGCCTAAATCTATGATGAGCTTATATAGAAATAGGATTACCAGGCAGGATAACCCTATTTGGATGAGTTGCAAGATAAAATTACTGTTCGTTCCTCCCAAAACTCGGGTAAACGCCAACAATAACGGATAGACGGGTGGAATGAAAGAAGTGGGTAAGGCAGGTGTTAATCGATAAAAACTGAACCGGTATTGCCCCGATTCCACAAGATGGTCGGCAATTTCTTCGAATTCGATTTCCCAGGGGACGTGCGATGCGCCCACCAGTGCCATAGCGGTCAATCGCAAGCATACCGCCAGAATAATCATAACACCCAGCCATCTATAGTCTCGCCGATGCATCTAACAAGCTCCCTGCCCACCCATTACAGCGCCTATGGTACGAAACAGAATAAGCAAGTCCAATTTACACGACGCATGATCAACATAATAGATATCTTCATCGATATGATCATGCATGGGTTGTTTGCGACCATTTACTTGCCACCATCCAGTCAAACCGGGTTTGAATTCAAATCGACGTTTTTGCCAATCCTGATACTGTTCTACAAAATCAGGCAGTTCCGGTCTTGGCCCGACTAAACTCATATCTCCCTTTAGGATATTCCAAAATTGAGGCCATTCATCGATACTCCATCGACGTAAACGCTTACCAATCCGCGTAACCCGCCCATCTTGCTGAATAGGCTTGCTTTTGTCGCCCGTATCGACTGAAATCATTGTGCGGAATTTATAACACCGAAATAACCTCTCACCTTTTCCCACCCGCCATTGACCAAAAATCGCTTCACCCGGCGAATCGAGTTTGATTAGAATAATTATTGGGATATAAAGCCACAAGGTGCAGATTAGAAAAATTATCGATACCAGGATATCCATCAGTCGTTTAATGAATAAATAAAACATGACCCTTTGTTTTTATCTCTAATTATTCAACTGCTAAAGGATGAATTTCCGGTTTAATAAATAAAAAACTTACTATACCTAAAATGACCCCGACTACAAAAGCGTAAGACCGAATGATGATAAAAATCACCGCAAATACTGCCAGGCGCGGATAACGAATGATTACCCTGCGCAGAAATGGAATCATAGTTAGGATTAACCCCCCCCATAGAATAATCGCAATCCAAATATGGATGGGCGATTGCCCGACAAAGAATAGTGCAAGCAACGCCAATAAAGCAAGCAGGATTTGTAATTTCAATAGTTGAGGCGTGTAAGAATCCTTGATAGCTTTCCCGGGATGGGCACGATAGACGATCATCCGCCAATACGCTTTCTTCATCTTGGAAATGAA
>JBDKUB010000093.1:0-2244 GCA_039679915.1 Anaerolineaceae bacterium | reverse complement strand
AAATACAAGGCCGGGTCTTATCTACATAACATTGTTCCGGGGTAGACCCTCCACAAGGTCCGTTGCGCAATCCTTTTGGACATTCCATGGAGCAAATAAATGCCGTTTCTTGTAGCAGACAATTCCCGCACATTCGGCAGCCGAACATCGGGCCTTTAACAATTCGCTCTACTCCTTCCAATAATCGTAAACCAAACGAATCTTTTTTAAAGGGGTAATACGGTGGCTGCCAGCGTCTTCCAGGCGTAAATCCAGGCATAAACTCCTCCTATCTCAATGCAGTATTTCGATATAGTTCGAATTATATCTTATTTCATTATTGGGATAGATACGCGTCGGCATAAATGACTTTGTTCTGCAAAATTTGCAGAGTTTTCCATACTGCAACCTGCTGAGGATCGTTCATATCGACATCTTCAATTTGAGGTTCCTCCATAGATGCAATCCGTTCTGCAATCTTCAAATACAATCTTCCAAGTGCAGTAGAGGAGTCCTTTTGTTCGATTATTCTTATCGCCTCTTTCAAACTTTCATCGAACGGATCGGCAATCATCATTTGCAGCCCAACACCCATCAACATGACACAATAAACGCGGTTTATCAATGAGCGATTTTCTTTTGGCACAGCGTTTGAAACATTCGATAATCCAACAGAAATTGCCGGGGGTGGATCCCAAGCGAATTGTAACGTCCGCACCGCTTCAATAAGCTGAGGACAATATTGCTGGCAGCCTGATACCGTTAAGACAAGCGGGTCGATGATTAAATCAGAGATTGGGAAATCGATTTCTATCATGCGCGGGATAAGCTTCTCTAAGGCAATATTTACTCTCTCGTCTGCTGCCACCGGAATGCCGCTTTTGCCCATCGTTAAAGCAATCAATTTTGTATTATATTTTTTGGCAACTAACGGCACCTTTTCCAATCGTTCTTCTTCGGCAGAGGTCGAATTAATGATGGGTTGCGCTTTAGTCACTTTTTTCAGCCCCGCTTCAATTCCCAGAATATTCGTGCTATCGAAACTTAATGGAACATCGATAACTGCCTCGACCGTTTCGACAATCCAAGGGAAGACTTCTTCCCAATCTGCCTTCCTGGGACCTAAATTCAAATCCAAAGCCTGGGCGCCATTCTCAACTTGTTCAACTGCCAATCGCTGAAAGAAATCCGCATTTTTCTCTTTTAATGCCTGTTTCACCTGATCGGATATGATATGGATATGCTCACCTATGATGTACATGGATCAACCTCTCCTTTCCAAAAAACAAGCGTCCTCCCTGGCGTTTATGTGGATGCTTCAATGGGAGGGTTGATAAGTTCAAGGGCAGCAGCCACGGAAGGAAAATTATGCAAGTCAGTATGAGGTAAAAATAATGCTGACATGAAGGCGTTGTAAAATGAATTATCTGCTGAAAGTTCGATGTAAGTCATTCGGGAGGCAATCTCATCAATTCTTTTACGTGCGTCTTTTCTTAATAGTGCATAATATGCTCCTAAGACAGATGTATTGCCTAAGAATTTGAATTGATCCCAGGGCAAATCTGGCAACAACCCTATTTGAATAGCTTTTTCCACATTGATATATTTTCCAAACGAGCCGCCAATGATTATCTGTTCGGTATCCTTTAGGGGTATCCCAACACTATGCGCTAAAACGGTAAAACCGGCATAAATGGCTGCCTTTGCTCTGATTAAATTGTCGATATCGACATTCGATATGGCAATATCCCGTTGATATTCAGTTTCGGTCTCCCACGCAACAACATATTCTGGTCCGTGTGTACCCTCGCGTACTCTGGGAGTGGATAATGACAGGTTTATATTACCGGCGCGATCTACAATTCCTGTCATAAACAATTCTGCCAATAAAGATAGTAAGCCGCTCCCGCATATTCCTTTTGGTTTTGCATTGCCAATTACCCGATAACTTGGTTCGTATGTCTGGTGATTGATCCATACTTCTTCGATTGCCCCTTTTGTCGCCCGCATACCATGCGTTACACCTGCTCCTTCAAAAGCTGGCCCGGCAGAACAGGCGCAGGTCACCAACCATTGTCGAGAACCGAGAACAATTTCTCCATTTGTTCCTACATCCATAAATAAAGTCAACGCATCAGTACTGTCCATCCCTATGGCGTATACCCCCCCTGATATATCTGATCCCACATAACTGGCAACTCCGGGTAGGCAGTCCACGATTGCTTGTGGGCAAACATTAATTCCCACTTCTGCAGCACACAATAT
>JBDKUB010000447.1:0-3681 GCA_039679915.1 Anaerolineaceae bacterium | reverse complement strand
TTGATGGATGCGAAAAAAGCTCGCGAAGTCTATGGAGATGGCACGTTCGGTGGGGTATATCAAGTGGATGATAAGATTATGCAGGAAATGTTCGACGCATGCCTGAAGGATATATTAAGATTATTAGAATTCAACGATTAGGAGAAAACGATGACTGTGAAACAAATCATTACAACTGAAAAAGCGCCTAAAGCTTTGGGACCATATTCTGTAGCAAATTGTTGGGGAGAGCTGGTTTTCACTGCCGGACAATTAGGGTTGGATCCTATGACGAACGAGTTAGCCCCCGGTGGAATCGAAGCGGAAACACGCCAGGCATTAACCAACGTGAAACATGTTCTAGAAGCATGCGGATCCTCTCTGGAAAAAGTGTTGAAAACCACTGTATTCCTGACCGATATGAGTCAATTCAGCCTGATGAATGCGGTATACGCAGAATTTTTCACGGCGGATTTTCCGGCTCGATCCACTGTTCAGGTAGCAGCGTTACCGAAAGGCGGCGCGGTGGAAATCGAAACCATCGCTGCGATAAACAAATAATTCGATTTTAGAATATTTTGCTAGAGTATAATCTTACGCATATATCCATATGCTTAAAGTATCTGTGATTGTGCCGGTGCTCAATGAGGAGTCCACCATCTATATGTTGCTGGATTCCATATACAACCAAACCTATCCTCGCAGCGATATTCAGGTGATCGTGTCGGATGGGATGTCTACTGATTCTACTCGACAGATAGTCGAGCAATTTACTCAAGAAAAACCCGATATTGAAATACGTATCATCGATAATTATAAGCGGATAATTCCTGCCGGTTTGAACCGCGCTATAGAAAATGCTCAGGGAGAGATAATCCTCCGATTGGATGCCCATTCTATCCCTTATCCGGATTATATAGAAAAATGCGTCCAGGCAATCGAAGCAGGATACGGCGATAACGTAGGGGGAATCTGGGAGATAAGACCCGGTGCGAACACCTGGCAAGCAAAAGCAATTGCCCAGGCGGCTGCCCATCGCTTGGGTGTGGGAGATGCACGTTACAGGATTGGCGGGCAAGCTAAAGTGGTGGATACTGTTCCTTTTGGGGCGTTTCGTAAATCGTTGGTCGATAAAATTGGATGGTTTAACGAACAGTTATTGACCAATGAGGATTATGAATACAATGTACGCATCACTAAATCGGGCGGCAAGGTCTGGTTCGACCCAAAGATACGTTCGATATATTTTGCTCGAGCGAAATTCAAAGATTTGGCTCGTCAATATTGGCGATATGGATATTGGAAAGCTAAAATGGTGCGAAGGTTTCCCGAAACGCTTCGTTGGAGGCAATTTCTACCACCTTTATTCGTCTGCAGTTTATTGTTCTTTTTTATCTTGGCTTGGTTTTTCCCCTTCGCTAGATGGTTATTGTTAGCCGAGATTGCAATATATCTTGGTGTTCTCATCTTAGCTGGCATCCAAGTTGCATTATCACAAAGAGATTGGACTATGATTTTGGGTATTCCCATAGCGATTACCATAATGCATCTTTCGTGGGGAACATCTTTCTTATGGAGTATGTTACATTAAAATGTCTGAAGAGAAAACTCAAGTAAAATCTCGCCCATTGCGATTTAGTATACAAGAGCGACAAACCATTTTGTTCATTGGGGATTTGTTGGTTGCTTTGATTTCTTTGGTTCTATCTTTGTATATATGGGCGAATAGCGAACGGTTTATTGGGTTTTCGTTAGAATTTATTCAAAAACGCGTCCCGGCTTGGTTTTTATTTTTCCCATTAGGTTGGTTGGTATTATTGGTGGAATTGTACGATATTCGTCAAGCCAGCGATTGGAAAGCGATTGTCAGAGGCATCGCATTGGCAGCCTTGACTGGCTTTGGTATTTACCTGGTATTGTATTTTTATTATGTAAATTCCCCGAAGTCGCTTCTCCCTCGCCGGGGAGTTGCCAGTTTTTTGATAATCGTTTCGATCCTCACCCTAGCGTGGCGTTTGATCTACCTACGGATTTTTACCAATCCCAGATTTATGCGCAGGGTTTTGCTGGTGGGCGGAGGAAAATCAGGCCAACTGTTGATCAACTCTCTCAACCAATTATCTACAATGCCTTTCAATATAGTGGGGATTATCGATGATGACCCTCAAAAAGAGGGCATTGTTATCGAGGGTTATCCTGTTATCGGCACCAGTGAATCCATAAAGATAATTATCGAGGAACAGGAGATTACCGATATTATCGTCGCTATTACGGGTGAGATGAGAGGGGAATTGTTTCAAGCGTTGCTGATGGCGCATGAGGCGGGTATTGAGGTGATGAGAATGCCGCGTGTTTGTGAAGAACTATTTATGCGGGTGCCTATCCGCGTCCTTGAAGCCGATTGGATATTACGTTCATTTGTGGATGAAGTACACGCAAAAGGATTTTACGAATTGGGGAAACGGATTATGGATATCCTTGGCGCATTGGTCGGATTATGCATCACAGCTCTCATATTTCCTTTTGCAGCATTGGCGATTGTTCTAGAAAGTGGATTACCGATCTTTTATTCACAGGTGCGGTCTGGGAAAGGGGATCTCCGTTATCATATTTATAAATTTCGGACCATGTACCGAGATGCCGAAGCGGATGGCAGACCTCATTGGGCAGTAGAGGATGATCAACGGGCTACTCGAGTGGGAAAATTCTTGAGAAAAACTCATATGGATGAATTACCCCAATTCTACAATGTGCTGCGAGGAGAGATGAGTTTGGTCGGTCCGCGGGCAGAAAGGCCAGAATTGGTGGCGTTATTCGAGAAACATGTGCCGTTTTATCGTGCCAGATTATTGGTCAAACCAGGTATGGCAGGATGGGCGCAGGTGAATTTTGGTTATGCCTCCACCATCGACGAAACCATTACTAAATTAGAGTACGATCTATATTACATCAAACATCGCAACTTATTTCTCGATATATTGATTATTTTGCGTACACCATCAACAGTGTTCGGATTTCGGGGAAGGTAATGTTCAGGCTGCTATGCCGCTATTAACCACTGACGAATGGGAATTGTTCTCCTCGAATAATCATCAAATACATATCCTCCAAACAGCAGCCTGGGGAGAATTAAAATCAGAATTTGGGTGGAAAGTATTTCGCATCAAAAATGGAGATTGTGCAGCTCAAATATTGATTAAGCAACTGGCATGTGGGTATCATATTGCCTATCTACCTAAAGGGCCTATTGGGGGAGAACAGCTTTTTGTCAATGCTCAAGATTCACCTTGCGATGCGCAAATAAATTTATTGATGGAAGAAATCGACGATTTGTGCCGGGAATATCGCTGCATTTTCTTAAAAATCGAACCGGATATTTGGGAGGTCGCGCCCCATGGAAAAGGTGATGATATCCCACAGGGTTTTCTTCTCAGCCGCCATGCAATTCAGCCGCCTCGAACGATTGTCATCGATATCCGTGGTTCCGAAGAACAAGTATTGGACCGGATGAAGCAAAAAACTCGTTACAATATCCGACTTGCGCAAAAAAAAGGAGTCCTTGTTTCTCCTTCAGTGGATATTCCATCATTCACTAATATCTTGGATATAACCAGTCGCAGAGATGGATTTGGTGTTCACAAAAGCGATTATTATGCAAAAGCCTTCGAATTATTCCATCCCCGAGGGGAATGTGAATTATTT
>JBDKUB010000360.1:0-3701 GCA_039679915.1 Anaerolineaceae bacterium | reverse complement strand
TGATGACTTCAGTCATTTTTGTAGTCATGGCTTTAGCCATTGTTTCTATAATAGGTAGATAACGACTAAAGTCGTTTCTACGATTCAATTCATGCAACTGTCGGGACAGCTTTTTCACTATAAGCTTGGACGACACTAGCAATCTGTCTGGCAGGTTCGTTCAATACCCTCACCAGTTGACTGGCGGGCGCCATAATTGTTCCCAGCAGTTGACTGCGCATTACCGGTAAAGGCGGTAATTCCGCCAGAGATTTTACTGCTTCGGCATTGATCGGCACTTTATCAAGGTAACCGCCTTTGATCTTCAAGAATTCTGAGGTACGGGCAAATTCCGACATAATTTTGGTAAGTGCTGCCGCATCTTCAAACGCAAAACCTATAGCTGTGGTGCCCTCGAAATAATCCTCCGGAATCGAAAGGCCTGCTTTTTCGAATGCCATTTTACCCAGCGTGTTTTTAACAATATGAAACTCGCCGCCTGTTTCCCGAATTTTCCTACGCAGACCATCGATATCTTTCATCGTCAATCCGCGATATTCCGCAATGACACAAGCATGGCTGCGGTTTACCCAATCGGTGTAATGGGTAATAAATTCGTCTTTTCGCTCCTTGGAAATAGCCAATTGACCATTCCTCCTTTCTAATAAAAAGTCTTTGCTTCACCGTGCGCGAAGCAAAGACTCTCTCAATTATAACCAGCATATATATTTCGAGTAGTCATCACCTCGGCAGGAGATTAAGCCAAATCACAATTAGCGATCGGCGCCTGCTTTCTTCGGCGAAGCATGTTTGAATTACTTATGCATATAATTATTCGCGCGCCATCATGGCTTGAGCTTGATTGGGATCGATTCTTATCCCTGGCCCCATAGTGGGGGTGATGGTTACACGCTTTATATAAACTCCTTTAGTTGCAGCGGGGCGCGCTTTGCGCACTGCTTCCATTAATGCAGCCAAATTTTCGTATAGCATTTTTTCATCAAAAGAAACTTTACCAATCGGAACGTGCAGGTTAGCGGTTTTATCCACGCGGAATTCTACACGTCCAGCTTTGGATTCTTCGACTACCCGCGGAATATCCGAAGCGGGTATCACAGTACCAGCCTTTGGGTTCGGCATCAAACCGCGCGGTCCCAGGATTTTGCCCAAACGACCAACTTTTCCCATCATATCCGGGGTCGCTATAGCGACATCAAAATCGGTCCAACCGCCCTGGATTTTGGCGATAATTTCATCGTCATCCGCAACGATATCTGCACCGGCTTCCCTTGCCAGCGTTGCACCTTCTCCCTGCGCAAAGACGATGACCCGTACGGTCTTCCCTAATCCATGAGGTAAAACAACCACATCCCGTACTTGTTGATCTGCATGACGAGGGTCGACGCCCAGCCGAATATGGACTTCGACCGTTGCATCGAAGTTGGCATAGGAAGTTTGTTTGGTCAAAGCTACAGCTTCTTCAGGTGAATAATTTTGATCTTTATTGACTTTGGCGGCTACCGCCAGATATTTCTTTCCATGTTTTGCCATTAATTACTCCTTTGTGGTGCAATCGGGTAAGATTTTCACCCTCCCACAGGATACTAATCTACTACTTGTATACCCATATTACGGGCAGTCCCTTCAATCTGGCGCATTGCCCCTTCCAGATCGACGGCATTCAAGTCGTTCATCTTGAGTTCGGCTATCTCGCGTATTTGAGCACGCGTCACCTTCCCCACTTTTTCCCGGGGAGATAAAGCCGATCCTTTTTCGACACCTGCTGCCTTCTTTAACAAGACTGAAGCAGGAGGTGTTTTCAATATAAAAGTAAACGATCCATCGGTATAAATGCTGATCTCAGCGGGTACAACTTCCCCAACTCGGTTTGCAGTGCGGGCGTTATATTCTTTACAAAACGCCATCAGATTGATGCCATGACCCGCAAGTGCTGGACCAATGGGTGGTGCAGGGTTGGCTTTCCCAGCTTGGATCTGTAAACGGACTACCGTTTTTAATTTTTTTGCCACTTTCTCATCTCCTTTGTGGTGCAAACGGGTGATACACCCTCCCACGATTTCCGTTGATAACCTGTGGTTATCAGCTTTTTTCTACTTGTAAGAAATCCAATTCTACCGGAGTTTCACGTCCGAAGAAATTGACCATTACCCTAACTTTGGCACGCTCCATGTCGATGCCATCCACAACACCCCGAAAATCGTTGAAGGGACCATCAACGATGCGGACGCGTTCACCTTGTTTGAAAGTCACTTTGATCCGCGGCGCTTCGGCTTCCATCCGTTTGATGATCTGCGCCACCTCTTCCGAACGCAACGCGGTAGGTTGGTTTCCCATCCCTACAAAGCCGGTTACGCCCGGCGTATTCCGGACAACATACCAGGATTCTTCAGACATAATCATGTTGACCAGAATATATCCGGGGAAAACTCTCCGTTCTACCGTTTTACGCTTTCCTTCTTTGACCTCAATTTCTTCTTCGGTAGGGACTACGACATCGAAGATTTTATCTTTCATCCCCATCGTCTCGATGCGCTGCTCGAGATTGTGCCGAACTTTGTTCTCATACCCCGAGTAACAATGCACCACATACCAGGCGCGTTCATCCTCACCAACTACACTTTCTTTTTGCTCGCTATCACTGTCTGGACTAGGAGCTAAATCCGTTGGTGGGGTACCCTCTTCCTCAGTCTTAAGAAATTGATCATCGGATTCTGGTATCTCTAATGATTGGTCTTCCTGATAATTATCATCCATTCGTAAATACTTTCACTATTTTCTAACGATTAATGTCTTTTTAAATTATCCTAAAATTAATGCAAATAATTTCGTAAATATGAAATCTAATGTGCCGAGAAATATGGTCATACATATAATCACAAGTAATACTACACCGGTTAAATTAAGAGCTTCACGCCGGGTTGGCCAATTGACTTTTTTCAATTCACCAATGGTTTCGCGAAAAAATAATGTAATTTTATTTGGTTGTTTGCGTTCACTGCTTTTTTCGGCCTTCGGCATGAGCGTCTCCTTATTATTTTAATAGCATGTACGGACAAAACGCCGCCATTTTAGACGGCGTTGCCCTTTTAGGCAGGCCAGGCAGGACTTGAACCCACAACCACTCGTTTTGGAGACGAGAGCTCTACCAATTGAGCTACTGGCCTTCACTCGGTGTGTTGATTAATTATGTCAAAGCCAACTTCTTCATTACATATAAACACCCGAGAAATTATTTTGTTTCGCGATGCAAAGTGTGTTTACGACATCGCGGGCAATATTTCTTTAGTTCTAACCGATTAGGGTCATTGCGACGGTTCTTCTCGGAGGTATAATTACGCTCCTTACATTCTGTACAAGCCAGTGTAATCACCGGGCGAACATCTTTCTTTGAAGCCATAAGTATTCAACCAAGCTGGTTTTATCGCCAGCATTACTCCTTTTTGCTAAAAATCAATCCAAAATCTTAGAAATCACACCCGCGCCAACCGTTAATCCGCCTTCGCGAATGGCAAACTTCGACCCTTGCTCCAGCGCTACCGGTACGATTAATTCTACTTCCAGGTTCACACTATCCCCTGGCATCACCATCTCTACTCCCTCCGGCAGCTTGATCGTCCCAGTTACATCCATCGTCCGAATATAGAACTGCGGCCGGTACCCCGTAAAGAAGGCTTTGTGTCGTCCACCCTCTTCTTTCTTCA
>JBDKUB010000290.1:0-5195 GCA_039679915.1 Anaerolineaceae bacterium | reverse complement strand
AAAGGGATACAGCTTTTATCGGCTTATTCTGTTGGGCTGGCAGTCCCGTTTTTATTGGCTGCATTGGGCATTGGATGGGTATCGATTATATTGAAAAAATATAGCAAAGTCATGCGGATTACCGAGATTGTCATGGGGGCCATTTTGATCATCGTTGGTGTGATGCTTTTCTTAGGTACATTCGAACAAATTGCCCGCTTTGGATATTTTGTTAATTTCGGTTTGTGATAAGAGATAAAATTAAACGGATTAGAAATAATTCATGAAGAATTCGTTAAGAAATTAATTTGAAGGTGGTTTTGGAGTTTATTTATGATTCCAGTAGTTTTATACGGCAGAAAAGAATGTCACCTTTGTGAGCAAGTCCATGAGGATTTGAACTCCCTGCAAGAGAAAATACCACATCAACTGACCATAATAGACATCGACAGCAATGATGATTTAAACCGTGCCTATGGTCTGGATATTCCGGTTGTCGAAGTGGGACCTTATAAATTAAAAACTCCTTTCACAAAGCAGGAGTTAGAAATAACGCTGGCAGCCGCTGAGCACCGCGTAAAGCAATTGGAGGAGCTGAACGATCCCGACTATCCTAAATTAGTTAATCGAGGAAAAACCTGGAGCAAAATGGATGGTTTTTCTTATTGGCTCTCGAAATATTATTTGGTCCTGTTGAACGTTTCCCTTTTTATCTATATTTTCATACCTTTTTTAGCCCCATGTCTTATGAAAATGAACTTGACTGCGCCCGCAAATGTAATCTATAGCAGTTACCGAATAGTTTGTCATAAATTGGCATACCGCTCATTTTTTCTTTTTGGAGAACAGCCTTTTTATCCACGTTCAGCCGCCGGGGTTAAGGGATTTTTGTCATTTCAAGATGCGATTGGTTTGAGCGAAGGGCATACTGCAGAGGATATTCGAGCAGCCCAAAACTACAAAGGGGATAGTGTGATTGGGTATAAAGTGGCGTTGTGTCAGAGGGACATTGCGATTTATGCTGGCATTATCATATTTGGATTGATATTTGGGGCAACAAAAAAACGGATCCCCTCATTGCATTGGATTCTTTGGATCATGATTGGATTAGTGCCGATTGGAATCGATGGGGTTTCCCAGTTGATAAGTCAACCCCCGATTAATCTATTACCTTATAGAGAAAGTACACCTTATTTACGCGTTATCACCGGCTTTCTCTTTGGATTTGCGACAGCCTGGTTTGGGTATCCATTGATTGAAGAAAGTATGGCAGAGACACGGAAGTTCTTAGCGGTAAAAAGGCTGCGGCTCGACAAATCATCTAAAAAAACCACCCCAATAACCTCAATCTGACAAGGATAAAAAATGCAAGTCGTCCAATCCGGGGATATTCGCTATTATTGTTTCGATAATCTTTTATCATGGGATATCCCTCATGCCGTAATAACCCGGAGAGGCGGGGTAAGCCCTAAGCCTTGGGCAACTTTGAACCTGGGTGCGACTGTTGGTGATGATCCCGAGCGGGTGAAAGAAAATCGAAGAAAGGCATTTGAAGCTGTTGGTAGAGATATTACACCATATTACGATGTATGGCAGGTTCACAGCAGAAAGGTAATATGTACCCATATACCCCGGGATCCGAATACACCACATGAAAAAGCCGACGCCGTTCTCACCAACACGCCAGGATTGACATTATTCATGCGCTTTGCGGATTGTGTGCCTATATTGCTTTTCGATCCGGTCAAGAAAGTGGTCGGTTTGGTACATTCCGGTTGGATGGGCACCGTAAAACAAATCGCTGTGGCAGTTGTCGAAAAGATGACGGCTGAATACGGCACACATCCTGTCGATATAATCGCAGGAATTGGTCCATCGATATGTCAGGATCATTATGAGGTGGGGGAGAATGTGGTTCAAAAGATATATCAGACTTTTGGTGCAGATGGGGAAAAATTTTTTCGTAACAATAATGGGCATTTTTGGTTTAACTTATGGGAAGCTAATAAGTATCTGTTGGCAAAAGCAGGTGTCGAACAAATCGAGATTTCAGGTATATGTACAGCATGTCATCTGGAAGACTGGTTTTCTCATCGGGGAGAGGCGGGAAAAACGGGTCGGTTTGGTGTTATGATTGGACTATGATTTTATAGAAAAATATTAGAATAAATATGGAATCTGTTCAGACTGTCGAAGAAATTCGCAAAAATATTCAAAGGGTACAAGAAAATATTGACAAGGCTGCTCGAAACACGGGAAGGACTATCGACGATATTCGACTGGTTGTCGTTACAAAAAATCATCCTGTAGAGGTCGTTCGAATGGCGGTCGAAGCGGGCGCTCGATTGTTGGGGGAGAATTATGCAGAAGAAGGCATAGAAAAGAAAATGCTTTTATCGGACCAAAACGAGATTGAATGGCATATGATTGGTCATATCCAGAGTCGCAAAGCCCGATCGGTGGTCGAGCATTACGACTATATTCACTCATTGGACAGTGTAAAATTAGCAAATCGGTTGAGTATGTTTGCGGGTGAATTAGGACGGAATCTCCCAGTTTTGCTAGAATGTAATGTGAGTGGGGAAGAAACGAAATTCGGCTTTCCAGCTTGGGAAGAAAATAATTGGGAGATGTTATTGTCAGAAATCAAACAAATTAGTGAATTACCCGGGTTATGTGTTTCGGGTTTAATGACGATGGCGCCATATTATGAAAATGCTGAGTCTGCCAGACCAATTTTTATTAAACTTAAAAAATTTCAAGAATATTTGGTAAAGAAATTGCCACAAGGGAATTGGCAGGAACTTTCCATGGGCATGAGCGGTGATTATGAGGTTGCTGTTCAAGAAGGTGCTACAATGGTCAGAATTGGAACAGCAATCTTGGGTGCTCGACAATACAACTGAGGAAGGTGAACACGTGGTTATTATTGTATATATTATCCAATTGTTAGCGCAGATATTGAGCTTTTTAGTTCTCGTTCAGGTCATTTTGTCGTATTTTATGTCACCCTATCACCCTGTTCGGCAGAAAATCGATCGCATCGTCGAGCCTTTTTTATCACCAATCCGAAGGCTGATTCCTCCAGTAGGTATGTTCGATTTTAGCCCCATTATCTTGATATTTTTAATTCAGATTATCGTCTCACTGGTTTCAAATTTATTATTGAGGATATAAAAGAATAAGATGATATTTACGCGCGAATATAAATTTCATAGTGGAAAATTTGGAGCAGCTATTGCTGTGCGTATTATTCCACGCGCTCGAACGAATGAAATCAGCACGATTATGCAAGATGGCACGATAAAGATAAAACTAACTGCGCCACCTGTTGGGGGGAAAGCTAATGAGGCTTTGATTGAATTTTTATCTGAATTGTTGGGTATTCCTAAAACGAGATTTGAAATTGTTACAGGATCGACAAATCGAAATAAATTGGTGGCTATCGAGGGGATCGACGCAGAAACTTTACAAAAACAATTAATCGATTTAATTCATTGAGAAACCGGTGTATTGCCAGAAATTTCGATCCCGGTCATTGCCAGATACCAAATTGTATTGAAGGCAGCTTCTTTTAATTCCCCGCGGCTTGTTTTGAGAATATGAACGATTTGTTCGATCCCGACGGCTTCGCCCTGGGTTTTTAGATAACTCAAGGCTGCTATTTTTTGCTCCTCTGTTCCTTCTTTCAACGCTAATAAAAGCAAATCGTTGGATTTTCTGCCTGGTGAAATTCCAATACCGCGCTCTGATGCGAAAGCCAGCAGCCAGGGTGTATCTGATGCTGCTTTAAGAGGCTTGATATTCAGGCGCTCTTCACTTTCGAGGGCTTCGATGGCGTGCAGCGCGGCATCTTTAACCACCCATTCCTTATCTTCCATCGACAAATTTTGTAAGATTTCCATTGCCCAGGGTCTTGCAACCCGTTTTAACCCATATACCACTGCTCGTCGGACACGCAAATCCTCCATTTCGCTTCCTTCTTTCAATATGCTAACAGATTCGACCGGATGATTGGCTATGGCTTCTGCTGCTGCCTGACGCTGGTGCTCGTTACCGTTCAATAATAGATAGGCTACTGAATCGATAGCTGATTTCGTCCCAAAATTTACCAATGCCAGATTGGCTGCCCGGTGAACTGCGGGCACTGGATCGGTCAGTAATCTGGCTAAATCATCTAACGTTGATACATCTTGCAACAATCCACAACCTAAAGCAGCCAATTGACGAAAAGAAGCTTTTTCCGACGAAAGCATTCCCTTTATAAATGGTTGAATACCTGGGTCTTGAGTACAGATCATGGCAAGTAACACTCTCGCTCTCAAGTTGAGGGGATATCCATCACTTTGCATGATTCCGGCTAATTTTCGCATCACCTTGGGATAGCATGTCGATTTGCCGGAAAGGTTTTTAATCCAGCGGGCTGTTTTTAGTAAGTTATAATGCATGATTTCATCATCTAATTGGATGTACCGGTCAATCGTGGAATCGAACATCGGGTGATAATTTATATATTTGAATACTTGAGAGCGGGTTGCCCATCGGGTAGGTTTTTCCCATTCTGGAAAATCCATCACACTAATTGTTTTCGCTACCGTATTGATAGCTGTGGCAGCCAGAAAACTGGTGAATAATGGGTGATAAAAGATGATGAAGTTTTCATGATATTGGCGAACAACATTGGCGTCGATCAAATCTTGAAATTCTTTAGATGCTTTTGTAGAAATTTCGAAATCGCTGTATTCGCTCGTATCGGCTGGTTTTGGGTTGGTGAATTGAACAGAATTTTGCTTCCATTTTTGAACCCAATTATCGACATCCTTTTGCATCAATAAGGGTTCTTCAGAAGTCACCATTTGTAGAGCGAGCTGCTCCATGGCATGAATCGATCGTTTTTCCTTTTTCGTCAAACGATTTAGATGAGCGGAGATTTCACTGCCGGGGAAAGAGCCGGACACGTCCCCTGCATAGGCTGCCCAAAGTTTTAATGTTAGCTCGAATGGTGTCTCATCCAATTGATCCAGGGTTAACCAGGAATTGATCAAAGTTGTGTCGATATCGAGGACCTGGTTGTTTTCATGTAAAGCATTGAGCCACGCTTTTTCCCACTTTTCGATTAATCGGTTTTTTTCAACTTTGGTCCAACCAGCAAGGGGGATAGGGATAAATCCCAATCGATTTAATGGCCCGGTATATTCCGACGATGAGGTAACAAC
>JBDKUB010000109.1:0-11385 GCA_039679915.1 Anaerolineaceae bacterium | reverse complement strand
AAAGCCGCTGGCTGCAGGAAGCCTGGTGGCGTTACCTGATTGCCCGTTGGGGCTACAGCACTGCGATACATTCATTCGAATATGTCAATGAAGGAGATCCACACAACGGAAATCATCATGATGCTGCGAATGCGATGGCTAAATATTTCGATGACAATGACCCATCCCGGCATATGGTGACTACTTCATTTTGGCATTCGTTCCCAAATGCTGAATTTTGGTCGAACCTGAGTTATCCCAATATCGATTACGCTGATCTGCATGCTTACATTTCCACCGGTTGGGGGCGCTATGCTAACTTCATTAGTGAGGCTCGCACCGAAACCAACCTTGACAATGTTCACTCTGGTGATGCATCGGCGCATTTTGCAGGAGAGGATGACGGTAGCGAACTCATAGTCCCGAGCGGTCTCGTGATCCATGGAGTAGGTGAATGGGAAATTCGTTATTGGATGAAAGCTCAGAATTTCACGGTGGAGTGCCCATACAGCGGCACGGGTGGTATGCAGCGGGTGCGCTGGTTATTGGATGGTGGCACTTATCATGGCGGCAGTGAGGGCGTCGTACCCTTCAATAATGAAGAAAAAGATTACATTTGTACCTCTCCGGCGGGCACATTCGGTTGGACGCAATTCAGCAGCGACCGTGATCGGGATGGAAATCAAATCCGTCTCGAATATCGCCTGATGATTACCGATACCCTTCCCCATGAGCTCTCTCTGCGCATCGAAAATTATCACAGTATAGGCGGTGATGCCTGGATCGATGATGTCGAACTCGTCAACCCCGATGGGCAGGTAGTGCCTGTCATTGGCACATTCGACCTTTTGATACCAATGGACGAAGATACGGCTTGGTACAACCGGGCTTATGGCGATTTATGGAATGGACGCAGTCCGGTGGGCGCTGGGATGCCCCTGGTGCGGGGTGAGACAGGCATCGATACTGAGAATGAACAAGAACTCAATGAAGAAATTCTGCAAGATACGGATGGCATCTGGCTGCATAATAATCTGTGGAGCCAAATGAGCCCTGGCGGGATGATCGACCTTTTTTGGTGGGCAGATGAGACCATTCCGCCCAGTATCTACAGCAACTATCTGACATACCAAAACTTTATGTGGGATATCCCACTCAATAATGGGGATTATGAGGACATCGATGCTCAGACCTCGGATTCCAATTTGCGGGCTTGGGGGCAACGCGACGATGTTAATCATCGGATGCATTTATGGGTGCAGAATTTACAGCATACCTGGAAAAATGTCGTGCATGGAACGACCATTACCCCTATTTCGGGGACCATCACGATTCCGAATGTTGAAGCTGGCTCATATCAAGTGGAGTGGTGGGATACTTACCAGGTATCTGACCCCATCTTTCTAACCCAAATCTTGGGTTCCAATGGGTCGTTAACGCTTACGTTGCCATTTCCTTTAGAAGATGACCTGGGGGTAAAAATTACTCTTCAAAATTAGTATTGAAGTACTGCAATTTTACTTGACTTTTACATCAATTTAAGTTACATTCTTAACACCAACTTAACTGCTATTTAATCTCAGGTTACATTGGAATTATTATGGTATAAATATTCGCATTAATAATGAGCCTTGAGCTCATCGCCCCCCTCTGAGGCATTACCATAATCTTTCAAAACTAAATAAAAAGCAAGAATTATTCAAAGAGGATGTTTATGCATTTGGCTTCTTCGGCTATTAGTGCTCACGTTAATGAGCAGCTAACCCATAAGATACAACGCGTTTCGCGAAATATTTCCCGCAAGTGGCAATGGCGGTTATATACTTTGAGTTTAGTCTTGGGCGACTTACTGCTCACGGCTTTGTCCTTTCGAGTTGCCTATTTTGTACGGTTTGACCTGTCGCTCTCTATATTTGCTCAAGATGCAATGCCGTCGTTTAATTATTATCGCAATTTGGTGATATTGATCATCCCATTTTGGTTCTTGATATTTGCCGCATCAGGGCTTTACAACCGACAAAATTTATTGGGCGGTACAAAAGAATATGCTCTGGTATTCAATGCGTCTATCACCGGTATGTTTATCATCATTGCCCTGGGTTTCTTGTTTCCTGAGCTGGTGATTGCCCGGGGTTGGTTGCTTTTGGCGTGGGGTTTTATTTATCTTTCGATTTCCCTGGAACGATTTCTTTTTCGACGATTGGTATATCGATTGCGCGGACAAGGCTTTTTCCTTTCCCCGGCAATAATGGTTGGCGCAAACGATGAAGGGATATCGCTTTCCGAACAACTATTGAACTGGCGCAAATCCGGTTTTCACATGCTGGGTTTTGTGGATAATAAATTCCCTGTTGGGACAGAAGTCATACCTAACCTGCGAGTACTCGGTAGAGTCGATCAGCTCAATGATGTGATTAAAGCCTATGATGTTGAAGAGGTCGTTCTTGCCAGCAGCGCGTTTTCCTCCCGCGATCATTTATTGGATATATTCAAGCGCTATGGGGTCAATGACAGCGTCAATTTACGCCTTTCCTCTGGCTTATACGAGATCATTACCACGGGGTTAACTGTCAAGAATTTTGCTTATGTTCCACTCGTCGGCATTAATCAGGTGCGCCTGACCGGAGCCGAAGTCATCTTGAAAATGGCGCTGGATTACGCCATAACCATCCCGGTTTTAATAGTGCTTAGCCCAATTTTATTGGTCATTGCCATGGCTATCCATTTGGATTCGCCCGGACCGATCATCCATCGCCGCCAAGTGATGGGTGTGAATGGCCGTAAATTCGACGCTTTCAAATTCCGCACTATGTTTGTGAACGGGGATGAAATCCTCAGTAAACACCCCGAACTTGAAGCAGAGCTAGCAGCTAACGCTAAGCTTAAAATTGACCCACGGATTACTCGCGTGGGCAGCTTCCTGCGCAAATTGAGTCTGGATGAGCTGCCCCAAATGTTCAATGTTCTTAAGGGAGATATGTCTTTGGTAGGACCTCGGATGATATCTCCTGAAGAGCTGGACAAATACGATCAATGGGATATCAATCTTTTGACTGTTCGGCCTGGGATTACAGGCCTTTGGCAGGTCAGTGGCAGATCGGATATCTCCTATGAACAACGGGTTCGATTGGATATGTACTATGTGCGCAATTGGAATATCTGGCTGGATTTCCAATTACTCTTCCAAACGATCCCGGTTGTATTGAAGCGCCAGGGGGCTTATTAGCCTTCGAACAAGGAGACACGAGTGAAAATTTTAGTCACAGGCGGGGCAGGGTTTATCGGTTCGCATGTCACCGATCTCTATATCGAACACGGTCATGATGTCGTGGTAGTCGACGATCTTTCCACTGGTCGATTATCCAACCTCAACCCCAAAGCGATTTTTTATCAGATGGATATTCGCAGTTCACAAATAGTCGATGTTTTCGAACGCGAAAAGCCGGAAGTGGTAAATCATCATGCTGCCCAGATGGACGTGCGCCGCTCAGTTAACGACCCTATCTTCGATGCTGATGTGAACATCCTTGGCTCAATCAACCTGCTTGAACAAGCGCGACAGCATCAGGTGCGTCGTTTTATTTATATTTCTTCGGGTGGAGCTGTGTATGGCGAACCTGAATATCTACCCTGTGACGAAGCCCATCCGGTCAACCCTATTTGCCCTTATGGCGCCAGCAAGCACACCGTCGAGCATTATCTGTATATGTACCAGGTCAATTATGGTTTGCCATATACGGTTATTCGCTATCCGAATGTGTATGGGCCTCGACAAGATCCGCATGGCGAAGCAGGCGTGGCTGCCATCTTTACCGGTCAGATGCTGAATAATCTACCAGTAACCATCAACGGTGATGGTGAACAACAACGCGATTATGTCTATGTAAGTGATTGCGCTCAGGCGAATCTTCTGGCACTTTCCATGGGTGAATCGAGTGGAATTTATAACCTGGGGTCCAGCCATGGCACGACGGTAAACCAAATTTTTGATGCTTTGGCAAGAATTACCGGATATTCGGGTGATGCAATCCATGGTCCCGCCAAGCTGGGTGAAACACGACATATATATTTGAATGCCCACCGCGCTGAAAAGGAACTGGGTTGGCGATTAACGGTACCCTTAGATGAGGGACTTCGTCGTACGGTCGAGTATTTTAAAACCAGGGAGCTGATCAATTGATCATCGTTCAAACCCCTTTGCGGGTGAGCTTCTTTGGTGGTGGAACCGATTTCCCTGAATTTTATTTAGAGGAAGGCGGAGGAGTTTTAACCTCAGCCATCGATAAATATATTTTTGTTACCGTGAAGCCGCGTTTCGATAACAAACTGCGCATAGGATATACACGCACCGAAATGGTGGATAGCGTCGATGAGATTCAGCACGAATTGATTCGTGAAGCCTTGCGCAAGACCGGCACGTGGCAAGGTATCGAGGTCACTACGATGGGGGATATTCCCTCGGCTGGCTCAGGCTTGGGCTCTTCGAGTGCAGTCACCGTTGGAGCATTGCATGCCCTCTATGCCCTGCTAGGCGATCTGGTTCAAGCTGAAAGACTCGCGAAGGAAGCCTGCGAAATCGAAATCGAAACGCTGAACAAGCCGATTGGCATTCAAGATCAATATATTGCAGCATTTGGTGGTTTGCGTTTTATTGAATTCAAAGCGGATGGTGCAGTCAATTGTGAACGCATCGAACTGAATATAAATCAAAAACGTTATTTGAATGATAACCTGATGTTGTTTTATACAGGCATATCGCGTCAATCGGATACGATCTTGACCGAGCAAAAACGCAATATCAAAGAAAGTAAATCACTCTTACGTCAAATGGGGCATATGGCTTATCAGGTCAAAAATGAACTTCGTGTTGGAAATATCGATGCGATTGGCGAATTTCTCGATGAAGCCTGGAGGTTAAAGAAGCAATTAGCCAGTCGAATAACCAACGAAAATATCGATGCGATGTATAAATCAGCAAGGGAAGCCGGGGCAGTCGGCGGCAAGATTACCGGGGCGGGGGGCGGCGGATTTTTGTTGCTGTATTGCCATCATGATAAACAAGAGGTTGTGCGAAAAGCATTGCAAGGCTATCAAGAATTGCCTTTCAACCTAGAGCATGATGGTAGCAAAGTAATATTCAATTACAACCATTGAGAGTTTTATCAAAGCTGTCGATTTTGCCAGGATTTGAATAGTATTTCTGAGTTTAATTGCATGATTAAAAATAATACATTTCTTAATAACATAACAAAATGTTAACACAAACGTTAATATAAATACACATGAATCTATAGAAATGGCATTGAAGAATGGTTTGGAAAACAACGCAAAATTTATGGGTTGCTTAGGAGAAACATGATGACAAATTTACGAGATTACATTGGTGAACTTCAACAAACATTGGATTATCTACCCGAATCGGTCATCGACGAGACGGTTAATCTGTTACATGAAGCGCGCCTGGAGCATCGGCAAGTATTCATATTTGGCAACGGCGGCAGTGCGGCAACTGCATCCCATTTCGTTTGTGACCTTCAGAAGAATACCCGCTGTGAAGACCTGCCCAATTTTCGGGCTACGGGCTTGATGGACATGTCCATTTTATCAGCGCTGGCTAATGATGAGGGCTACGATCAGATATTTGCCCAACAATTGGAAAGTTTTATTCATCCAGGCGATATTGTGATGGCTATCTCCACCAGCGGTAATTCGTCTAATGTTATAAACGCGGTAAAACTGGCAAACCGTCATGACGCACTAACGATTGGTTTTACCGGATTCGATGGGGGTAAATTGGGTGAACTGGTGGATATTCATATCCATGTCCCCTCGAATAATATCGAGTATGTTGAAGATGTGCATTTGATTTTGGAACATTTTATTTGCAAAGAATTAAAAATAAAAGCGAATGAAATCGCATTACGACATCTTGTGTTGCTGCTCAACCCATCGGCGGTACCTGAGACAAATGAAGTGGGTGGTTGATTATCAACCCCATGTTAGTGGTAAGTTTTGGTTGATAACCTGGCTTGCCAGGGAGAATAATTGTATTTAATAATCCGTTGGCTTTTCCGATAAGACGCTCAGGCAATATCCATTCGTGAAAGAAGCTAGCGCTTCAGCCAGAGTGGCATGAACTTTAAAAGGACGTAAATTTTTAGCATTGGGCAGCTCTAATTGGCTGGCTCCCAATCCGGTTTTAACCAAAATTGTGCTTTGTAAACCGGCAGCGTCTCCGGCTGCTAAATCGGTAAGTGTATCACCGATGATGATCGATTGGCTTAGGTCCAGGTCTAATGAGCTGGCTGCCCGGAGCAACAAGCCAGGTTTGGGTTTTCGGCAATCACACCCATCCTCAGGAGTGTGCGGGCACATGAAAATGCCGTCTATCCTCCCGCCAGCTTTCTCGATCACAGATATAAGCCGATGATTGATCTCCCAAGCTTCTTCGATGGTGATCAATCCTCTCCCTACCGCAGATTGGTTCGTAACTATCACGATTTTATATGGGCAAGCGTAAATCTTAGATAAGGCTTGCAGCGCCTGCGGATAAATTTCCACATCATCCCAATGCAATACATAATCAAGACGATTTTCGATGATTACACCGTCACGATCTAAAAAGATGGCTGAATGCATGATTGGATTATACCTTTATCATACGCATCTATTTATTCTCAATCTCCATAATAGATATGATATTAGCCATCATAATATTTAATTTTTTGATGATTGCATGCTTATTACCTTGAAAAACTCTGGTGTTTTGGGCGAAGTCGATAGAATTGAAAGTAAGTTTTTATATATAACAAATCGTAGTATAGTTATCTTGAAATCCGTATGTCGGAAGGGCGGAGCGCGCCTAAAAAAAACACATGATTGATCAACTTTCATTGTATATTCACCGTCAAGCCTCCAGTTTACCTCATTATATATTAGAGCAAACCATCTATGCGCTCGTAGGCTGGATCCCCGGTATTCTGGGCATTGGGATTCGTGGTTTTGTCTATCGTCTCATTATGAGGATGCACGGTTGGGCAGCCATTGAAAGCCATGTAAGATTGCGTTATGCCAATTTGATTCACCTTGGTCATGGTGCGTATCTCGATCAAGGTGTATACCTGCATGCCTGCCCTGATGGCATTTCTATTGACGATGGCACTATTGTGATGCACGGCGCTGTATTGCATGTCTACAATTTTCGCCATCTGCCCCATGCCGGCATCCGTATCGGGAAAAACAGCCTGGTGGGCGAATATAGTGTTATTCGCGGGCAAGGCGGCGTTTCCATAGGTGATCGGGTTTACACCTCACCCTTCACCCAAATTCTGGCAGTAAACCATGTCTTCAGTGATCCCAATCGACCATTTGTCGACCAGGGCATCACCGCCCAAGGAATTGTCATCGAGGATGACGTTTGGTTAGGTGCTGGTTCGATTATTACCGATGGCGTTCATATTGGCAAAGGTGCTATTGTGGCAGCCGGTGCGGTGGTGACGCATGACGTAGACCCGCACACGGTCGTAGCGGGTGTACCGGCGCGGGTTGTGCATCACATCAGCCCGAATGACATCCAAGATAATAAACTGCCCATTTATTTTACTGAGTCAGCGGAGGCTGGTAAATGAATACTTTTTCAGTAGTTATTCCCGCCTACAATGAGGAAGCAGGCATTCAAAATATCGTACAGCGTGTTTTAGCGATAAAACCCGATTTGGAGAAAATTGGCATTGGTGATCTTGAATTATTGGTTGTGGATGATGGCTCAAGTGATAGAACAGCCGAGATTCTCAGTAGCATAGCAGGGGTTCGTCTGATCCGCCACCCCCACAATAAAGGGTATGGCGCTGCATTGAAGACAGGCTTTTCATCTGCACGAGGTGAATTGATTGGCTTTCTGGACGCCGATGGCACATATCCCCCGGAATATTTTCCGCAACTTTGCATGAAAGCCTTGGATGGGGGTGATTTGATCATCGGTTCGCGCATGGCAGGCGAAAAAAGTCAAATGCCCCTCACTCGGCGTGTCGGTAATTTATTTTTCGCAGCTCTGCTTACGGTGGTGGGGCGTAAGCACGTTTCAGACAGTGCCAGCGGTATGCGCGTCTTTAAGCGTGAGGTTTTGGAACGGATGTATCCCCTTCCGGATGGCTTGAATTTAACTCCGGTAATGAGCACTCGCGCCGTCCATGAGGGGATTAAAATGGTCGAAGTGCCTATTCCATATAGTGAACGAATGGGACGGTCGAAACTCAGCGTTCTGCGAGATGGATCGATTTTTTTGCAATCGATCATCTGGACAGTCCTCACCTATAATCCTGTGCGGATATTGGGATTGATTGGGCTGGGCGGTATCGGTACTGCGACCCTGATCGCCTTAGGATTAATGGTTGCTCGGTTGAGCGGTATCACCACACTCGGTCCTTGGGGGGTATGTGCCATGTATGCCGCTATGATATCAGGCGTTGCCGGCATCAGCATCTTTGCCCTGGGAATGACCTTTAATTATCTGGTATCCCTGTTTTATAAACGGCCAATCCGGCAAGGATTGTTTGGTAAGCCAATATTCACACCTTCCCTGGATCACCATTTTGGTTGGATGGGTTTATTGGCAATTGTCGGTGGATTGGTTTTAGGTGGAGTCAGCCTCGCCCTGGGTATCGCCGGTTGGGAGATTGCCCGTTTATGGTTATATTTATTAGGCAGCGCTATGGCAATTCTAGTTGGTGTGCAACTGACGGTCAATTGGGTTTTGATGCGTGTTCTAGAAGAATTAAGCCAGCATGAATGGTTATAAGAAATAACACTCTTTTATCGAAATGAGTAAAAATTATTGTTTATCAGTAATATCTGGTTTTGTCCAAAGGAGAAATCCCAATGAGTGACAATCTCGATTCCATTAGCGAAAACCTTGGGACGCATCGCATCCCGGAGATTCGGATGGTGAATTTTCCCAATGCGGACGATATCGTCCGTCAGGGTTTATTGAATGAACCTCGTTCAGCAGAAGCTGTGGATATTTTATTGGTTAATCCTCCTACACCGGATGGCGGGTATTGGATACGCACCCAACATCGCGTTGGTCGCCGTTCGCGTGAAAATATGATTTGGCCGCAAGTGTCATTGGCCCAAATGGCTGCACTGCTGCATCCAATGTACACACTTAAAATCATCGACGCCAACGCCGAGCGCATGGGCTGGTCTGCCTTTACCAGACTGCTCGATCGCTATCAGCCAAAATACTACCTCACCCAGCTTACCGCACCCACTTTAGAGAATGATATGTACGGGGTTTTTCTTGCTAAAGAGCGGGGTGCCATAACCATCGCTTTTGGCACTCATATCACACCTATTCCGCGTGAAACCATGCGACCTTACCCGTGCCTGGATTTCGGTTTGATTGGGGAACCTGACCTGACTATCCGAGACTTGCTCGATCACCTGGAGGGCAAAATCGATCAACGCCCAGCGGAAATTGCAACCATTTTCGAAAAGGACAGCAGTTATCGCCCGTCTTTGAAAGAGGATGGGTCCGTTGATTTGCAAGGTATTCAAGGACTTGCCTGGCGTAAAGGTGATGAAATTGTTTTGAACGAACCGCGTCCTTTCGTCAAGAATCTGGACGACCTGCCTATCCCGCTCCACCATTTGCTGCCTTTACAAACCTATCGTATGCCAATGATCAAGGGACCATTTACATTTATTCTTACCAGTCGCGGCTGCCCGGCGGGATGTACCTATTGTATTAAACATGTAAGCTATCAATATTCTACCCGTTTGCGCTCTCCTGAATTGATCATGAAGGAATTGTGGCAGCTCAAAGAATTGGGCATCAATAACATCCATATGTATTCCGATCTATTCACGGTGAACCGTGATCAGGTCATGGAGTTATGCCAACGGATGATCGATGAAAAAATCAATTTGAGCTGGATGTCTAATAGCCGTGTGGATTATGTGGATGAAGAAATGCTGCGCATGATGAAAAAAGCGGGTAATTGGTTGATTTCTTGGGGTATCGAGAGCGGCAACGAACAGGTCTTGAAAAATGCCCATAAAGGCACCGATTTAGCAAAAGCGGAGCGCGCTTTGAATTGGGCACACCAAGCCGGCATTAAAAACTGGGGATATTTCATCATTGGGTTGCCCGGTGAAACCGAGGAAACCATCA
Organism: Anaerolineaceae bacterium; assembly: GCA_039679915.1. Classification (GTDB taxonomy): domain Bacteria; phylum Chloroflexota; class Anaerolineae; order Anaerolineales; family UBA4823; genus JAAZNS01. The sequence goes on along the minus strand of JBDKUB010000109.1, from coordinate 1,235 downwards.
AGCAGACGATTAAATTTGCGAAAAAAATGCCCCTCGATATCGCTCTCTTCCATGTTGCTGCACCGTATCCGGGTACGCCCTTCTTCTTCGAGGTCGTGGAAAATGGCTGGTTCCGACCCGGTACGCGGTGGGAGCATGTCGATATGGACAAAGATACTGTGTTGGATTACCCCAACCTGTCTGCGGAGCGCCTGCTCTATTGGCAAAAACGCGCTTTCCGTGAATGGGCTTTCCGCCCGGGACCGATGTTTACATATTTAAAGATGCTCATATCAGATTGGTCGACCGTTAAATCAGCCATAAGCGTAGGCTGGCAACACCTAATCTGGGCGACCAAGGGCGATGAAGTTTTGTAAAGAGATATCTTTTAACTAATGCGTTCAGATCGGCAGTTAATGTCCATGGGAAGATTGTTGGCATTAAGGTAGAGACCAAATTCTTCATTTGTCATCCTTTTTAGTTTATTAATTATCAGTGATATTTAAAATTTATTGTCCTAAAGGAAAAAATCATGAAATTCCCTATTATTTCGCGATATAAACAGAATATTAAGATCGCAATAAGAATCGTCAGTATCGGGATTCTCATTTGCTTCGGAACAAATAACCCAATCCAATCGGTGAAAGCGGACCCCCAAACCACAATTATCGTCAACAACATCCTGGATGCTGTGGATGCCGATTTATCCGATAGCCTATGTGAAACGGCACCCGGAAACAATGTGTGCACTTTGCGGGCAGCGATTCAAACGGCTAATGCATTGCTGGGCTCAGATACGATTTTCATTCCTGCCGGTGTATATACGTTAACGATATCAGGTACTGTCGAAGATGCATGTCTCACCGGCGATTTGGATATTCTCGATGATGTGATTATTCAGGGAGAAGATGTTACAACAACGATCATCGACGTGAATGGACTGGATCGAGTATTCAATATCCACACTGATAAGACTGCTGCTATTTCTAATCTAACCGTTCAAAATGGGGCGGGTGTTTCCAGCGGCGCCGGAATTTTTAATAATGGCGGAAGCTTAACCTTGAACAGTGTCGTAATCAAAAATAACGATTCGAATCAGGAAAACGGCAATGGAGGCGGATTAGACAACTCCAGCGGTACGGTGGTGATGACCCGGACGACTATCTCCAACAATCATGCGCAAAGTAATGCGGGGGGAGTATACAATAACGGCGGAACAATGCAGATTGAAAACAGTTCGATTTATGGAAATGCAG
>JBDKUB010000301.1:0-1898 GCA_039679915.1 Anaerolineaceae bacterium | reverse complement strand
AAATATCCTCTCGATATTTTATACTTATCTTTTGGGAAGTTTTATATGAACGAAGATTACATGAATATTCCCGATATAGTCATAGGCAGATTACCGCTCTATCTGCGAGCTTTGCAATATATGCTTCTGGAAAATCATTTTGTCACTTCCTCCAAGGAATTGTCGGAGAGACTGGGAATTTCGGCAGCCCAAATAAGGAAGGATCTATCACAATTCGGTGAATTCGGGAAACAAGGCACAGGCTACCAGGTCGAATTCCTGATCACCAAACTTAAACAAATCATGCACATCGATACGACCTGGGATGTCATCATTGTTGGCGCTGGTGATATTGGTCATGGTATTGCTCGTTACCCGGGTTTTAAGAACCAGGGGTTTCGCGTAACGAAGGTTTTCGATAATAATCCTGAGAAAATCGGTCAAAAAATTGGAGATTTTATCGTTGAAGACAGTGCCAAGATGGCGAATGCAATCCGAGAAGCCAACATTAAAATTGCGATGATCGCAGTGCCTGCCTCACAAGCCCAGCAAGTTGCTGATATTTTAGTAAATGCGGGAATCAAAGCGATTTTAAATTATGCCCCTATCACACTCAATCTGCCTGTCGGGATTAAAATCCAATATATCGACCCGGTCGTACACTTACAAAGGATGACCTTTTATTTGGAATAAGCCAGATTAATTCGTTCCCGATAGATTTTAGAGCAACTGGTATATAAAATTTTTACCTGGATTGGATTTTATATAGGGGGTAAGTTACGCCGGATTAGCGCATACATCTTCAAACTTTTCAAAGCACCCTCGGCATCGCAAGTCGTGGGATTATCGACCAGGTAAGCTGGAACACCCAATTCCTTCGTCATAAATTTATCCATCCCCGGTAATTGGGCGCCACCTCCGGTAAGTGCAATCCCCCGATCGATAATATCAGAAATCAATTCGGGAGGAGTCTTCTCTAGAACCCGACGCACCACTTCTACGATATCGTGCAGGGGTTCATCCATCGCTTCGACCACTTCCCCCGTTGTAATCGTTGCCGGTCGAGGTAACCCACTGACCTGATCCTGACCTTGAATCTCGATGCTTTGTTCTTCATCCTGCGGGATAGCCGCACCAATTTTCAACTTCACTTGCTCGGCTGTTAATTGCCCAATGATCAAGCCATATTTTTTTCGCACATAGGCAGCAATTGCCTCATCAAGCGCCATACCTCCCGCGCGCATACTCTCTGCTGCAACGATTCCGTACATGGCCAGAACCGCCGCTTGAGTGACACCACCACCCAAACATACAATCATATTCCCCGAAGGTGTTCCGATGGGTAGATCAACTCCAATCGCGGCAGCTAACGGCTGTTGAATTAAGAATGCTTCGCCGCTCCCAGCTTGCAGTACCGCTTCATGGACTGCGCGGCTCTCCACACTGGTCACACCATATGGAACCGTAATCATGACCTTTGGTCCAAAAAATCGCGCCGGGCGGGTTAATTTCTGAATTAAATTGCTCAATATTTTCTCGGTAATTTCGTAATCAGCGATTACACCGTTTTGGAGAGGCCGGGTGACTTCGATAGAGGGAGGTACTTTTCCATACATATCATTTGCTTCTTTCCCCCACGCAACCAGCTTTTGCTCATCTACAATGATAGCCGCTACATTAGGTTCTTCAAATACAAGTCGTGCTCCCTCTACCACACGAATAAAAATGGTGCCTAAATCGATACCCAATTCTCTTGTTAATAATGCCATTGTTTATTCTTTTTCTCCCTCGCTTATACTATGACCGCGTGCAGGGTGCTTTCCACCGTAACGCTTTACGGCTTCCAAGCGCAGATTCGATCGCTTTAATGCAGCTTCTATTTTCAGATAATTATCTGAATCTGCTGGAGGGATTTCTTT
>JBDKUB010000056.1:0-13304 GCA_039679915.1 Anaerolineaceae bacterium | reverse complement strand
TTTCCTTGTTAAATTCGTAATTTCGATTATAATGCCTCTATTACTTTAAAAAGTTGTCCTAAAATTGGGCAGCATTGGGATGCAAAAAAACAGAGTCATTAGCATAAAATCAGTGCCAATGCTTTTTAATTGTTCCATTGGCAAAACAAAACCCTAATTGTGGACAACACCATTTTACTTATACTTCTCGCAGAGGAGGGTATAAGTCATATACAGGCGTTTCATCGTCATATATATTCATCCATATGCGGGTGTTGCCAAGTGGTAAGGCAGCAGCTTCCCAAGCTGCTATTCGTGGGTTCGAATCCCATCACCCGCTCAATGATTTTGCTCCCATAATTTATTGGGAGCTTTTCATATATCGATTAAAATATTTTCAATCTCATACTTTTGCCTGAGTTTTTCATATGTTATACTCATATTAATATTCGAAATAGTAAAATCTATTTTCAAAGGAGTATTCACGGATGAAAGATTTTCTCGCTATATCAGATTTTTCACCAACACAGATTCAAGAAATGTTGGATTTAGCGGTAACCTTAAAGGCAGAATGGAAATCCGGGGGTAATCAACCCATTTTAAAAAATAAAGTCCTAGCCATGATTTTTCAAAAACCAAGCCTCCGTACACGTGTATCGTTCGACATGGCAATGAGACATTTAGGAGGTGATGCCTTATATCTTTCACCGGCGGAAATTGGGCTTGGTAAACGAGAATCGATAGCTGATGTGGCTCGTGTAATGGAAGGTTATGTAGATGCCATCATGGCACGCGTATTCGAGCATGAGCATGTAATCGAATTAGCCAAATGGTGCCAGATTCCTGTCATTAACGGATTGAGTGATTACAACCACCCCTGTCAAGCAATGGCTGATGCGCTAACCATTCAAGAAAAATTCGGCAGATTGAAAGGTCTGAATGTCACATTTATTGGCGATGGGAACAATGTTGCCGTATCGCTGATGCATATATGTACCAAATTGGGAGCTAATTTCACCATTGCCAGCCCCAAAGGTTATGAATTACCCCAAAAACCGGTAGAGTTAGCCATCGAGTTCGCTAAAGAAAGTGGTAGTAAAATTAAACTAACGAACAACCCTCATGAAGCGGTGAAAAAAGCCCAGGTTATTTATACAGATACCTGGACAAGCATGGGACAGGAGGAAGAGGAAAAAATTCGACTACAAGTATTTCCACCTTACCAAGTAAATGCAAAACTCGTATCGGAAGCAGATGCCAATGTCATCGTTATGCATTGTTTGCCTGCTCATCGGGGACAGGAAATAACCGATGAAGTGGCTGATGGCTCTCACTCTGTTCTCTTTCCGCAGGCGCATAATCGTCTGCATGCCCAAAAAGCCATCCTCGTTAAATTATTAGCCAAAGGATAATTAGATCAGCAACCATAAGGATGGACTATGAACATCGGAATCCCAAAAGAACGACGATCGTATGAATTCCGGGTAGGAATGACACCCACGGGAGTTCAAATTCTTACCTCCCAAAAACATGTCTGCTATGTTGAACATGATGCAGGTTTGGGAGCAGGATTCACCGATCTAGAATACGAGCGTGCAGGCGCCCGAATCGTTTATTCTCCTCACGAAGTTTTCGGCCGCGCTGATTTATTGATAAAAGTGGCTCGTCCAATGCTGGAGGAAATAAACTGGTTGAGATCAAATACCTGTATTGCAGGATTGCTCCACTTGAGTTCTGCAAGAGAAGACAAAATAGATAAATTGCTTAGCAGCCAAATCACTGCTATTGCACTGGAACACCTTTCCCTTGACGATGGTACATACCCGGTGCGGCGTCCGCTGGCACAAATTGGTGGGCTAATGGCAGCTCAAATTGCAGCTCGCCTGCTTCAAAGCGATGCCGGCGGAAATGGAATATTGATGGGAGGTGTCGTCGGTGTTCCACCCGCAGAAGTTGTCATTATCGGTGCGGGTATCGTTGGAACATGCGCTGCACAAGCATTCACGCGCATGGGCGCACATGTAACGGTGCTAGATATCGACCTGAACGCACTTCAACGGGTCCACGATCGTATACCGGGTATCGTGACCATGATTTCAAATCCAGTCAATATTGCGACCGCTATTGTCAATGCCGATGTTGTGTTAGGATCCATTTTCGTAATCGGGGAACGAATTCCCATTGTCATCACGCGTGACATGGTAAAAAACATGAAGCCCAGATCGATTATATTAGATTTAAGCATAGATGAAGGGGGCTGTGTCGAAACATCCCACCCAACCACCCATGATCATCCGACCTTTATAGAAGAAGGGGTTATCCATTATTGCGTACCGAATATTCCAGGTGTAGTAGCTCGTACTTCAACAAATGCTTACGTCGATGCTGCTTTTCCGTTTATCATGGAAATTGCAAATAATGGCATTGATTTAGCGATCAGCCAAAATTCCGGAATTGAGAGAGCAATCCAAACTCATAAAGGAAAAATGATACATTTATTACGATTATCAAAAGGGAAAAGGATGGAATAATCCATGGCTTGGAACACACTGTATACATCCCGCGTCGTTTCTGCAGAAACAGCGGTAAGAAACATAAAATCTAACCAAAGACTTTTCCTTACTGGCAATTGTTCCGTTCCACAAACAGTCTTGGCTGCACTGGTAGATTATGCTCCTAACTTACAAAATGTCGAAATTTGCCACGCTCTTACTGTTGGACCAGCAGATTATGTCTCCCCAGAAATGGAGGGACACCTCCGGGTAAACACGATGTTTATAAGCGCCAATGTTCGCAAAGCTGTTCAGGAAGGCCGCGCCGATTTTACCCCGGTTTTATTATCCGAATTTCCACTAATATTTACAAAAGGTGTATTACCCATCGATATTGCATTGATCCATGTTTCTCCACCCGATGAGCATGGCTTTTGTAGCTTTGGCGTTGAAGTTGGCCCAACAAAAAGCGTCGCCGAATCGGCTAAAATGATCATTGCAGAAGTCAATCAGCAAATGCCGCGCACTCTAGGGGATTCTTTCATCCATGTCAATAAACTCAATTATATTGTCCCTGTTGATTATGTGCTGCCCGAACTGCCCATGGGTGATGGGGAAACATCTGAGGTCATAGAAAAGATTGCTCAGTATATTGCCAGTCTGATTCCAGATGGCGCAACCATGCAATTGGGAATTGGTGCGATTCCCGATGCAGTCCTAAAATATCTATTTAGTAAAAAAGATTTGGGGATTCACACCGAGTTATTTTCAGATGGGATAATCGATTTGGTCGATGCAGGGATTATTACTAATGCTCGTAAAACGCTTCACCCCGGGAAAATAATTGCCGGTTTTACATTAGGTACCAATCGCTTATATCGCTGGATAGATGATAACCCCATTATCGAATTTCATCCAACGGAATATGTCAACGATCCGTTTATCATCGCCCAAAATGACAGAATGGTTGCCATCAATTCTGCCATAGAGATAGACTTGACCGGGCAAATTTGCGCTGACTCCATCGGACATAAATTCTATAGCGGAGTTGGCGGTCAATTAGATTTCATTTATGGCGCATCTCGTTCTAAAGAAGGTGTCCCTATCATCGCATTGCCAAGTATGGCAAAGGATTTCAGCCGTATCGTAGCCACCTTAAAACCAGGTGCGGGTGTGGTGACAACGCGTAATCATGTTCGATACGTCATTACAGAATATGGTATCGCTGACCTTTATGGTAAAAACATCAGACAACGCGCCGAGGCATTAATCAAGATTGCAGCCCCCCAATTTCGAGATGAACTAACCCATCAAGCGAAAGAGATGCATTATTTATGAATCGCCGTGCAAAAATCGCTGTAACAATTGGGCCTAGCAGCCAAGACGAGAAAACCATTGCGGATTTGATCAAAGCGGGCATGAATGTTGCCCGCTTGAATTTCTCTCACGGCACCCACCAAAGTCATGCACAGATCATTCTGAGAATCAGGTCGATTGCTCAAGACTTATCTTGTCCAATCGCTATAATGCAAGATCTCCAAGGACCAAAAATACGAGTAGGTGAAATCAAAACAGGCAGTGTCGTATTAGTTCCAGACCAATCCCTTACCCTTACCATTCATCCAATCGCAGGCGATGAAAAAATCATCCCTGTTGATTTACCTCAATTACCTAATTTTGTACAAGCAGGTGATCGCATCCTATTAGACGATGGTCAATTAGAATTAAAAGTCATATCAACTGATGATGAGTCAATTCACACCAAAGTAATCATTGGGGGTGTTTTAAAATCCAATAAAGGGATTAACCTGCCTGGTAAAAAAATAGACCTCCCCAGCTTATCTGAAAAAGATATCGAGGATCTGAAATTCGGATTGGAACAAAATGTCGATGCGATTGCTCTCTCTTTTGTACGCAAACCCGATGACATCATTAATATCAAAAACATCATCGCCCGACTGAATCCGGTTTGCAAAGACATCCCTATCGTAGCAAAAATAGAAAAACCCGAGGCATTAGATAACCTGGAAGAAATCATAAAGCTATCTGATGGAGTGATTGTTGCCCGCGGCGATTTAGGCGTGGAATTATCCCCCGCCTTAGTGCCAATTGTTCAAAAGCAAATCATTACCTATGCGAATAATTTGGGGAAAATCGTTTTCATCGCAACTCAACTCTTGGAATCGATGATCATCAATGTCCGTCCTACGCGTGCTGAAGCATCGGACATTGCGAATGCCATCTTCGATGGAACGGATGCTGTTCTGTTAACCGGTGAAACTGCTTCGGGTAAACACCCAGTGCTTGTGGTCGAGACTATGGATAAAATCATTCGAGAAGCAGAAAAACATATCTCGGAATGGGGAAGACCTTGTACTATTTCTAATACACTAACACCATCAGATGATGCATTTTTTGTTACTCGGGCAGCTCGTGAATTGGCTCGCGATCGAAATGTTGCCGCTCTCTCTGTTTTTACAAAAACTGGGCGGACAGCGCAATTACTGGCAAAAAATCGCCCCGAAGTAGAAATTTTAGCGTTTACTCCAAACCAAGAGGTGTATCGCCAATTAAGTATGGTTTGGGGGGTCACGCCTTATTTGGTGCCATATGTCGAAACGATTGAAAGCATGATAAGCGTTGTTGATGAAAAATTAATCGCAACTTCGAATTTCAAACCCGGGCAGCAAATGGTCATGGTATGTGGTTTCCCGGTTAAAATAACCCGTCCCGCGAATATGACTATCATCCATACCATAGGGGAATCAACATAGATTAAAATATTTTGGGGATAATCATAAAATAATTATGTACCCCTAGAGATGTTCCCATTTAGCCCGTATATCCCCGGATATCCCTCTGCCCGTCTTACTCCTTTAGGGCGATATTTACCGCCAATTCCACAAGGGGTTGTTACCCAATGGATAATAGACAACGTAACTAAGCCCTCCCAGGAAGCTTCGAAGGGCTGGATAATCGATCCATTTGGCTCTTCCCCGACTGTGGTAATCGAGGCAGCCAGAGCCGGCTACCGCGTCTTGGTGGCTGCAAATAATCCTATCGCTCGGTTTTTAATCGAAATGGCAGCTAATCCCCCAACAAAGGAAGAATTAAAAGCCGCATTAGCTGAAATGGCGGGTATGAAAAAAGGCGATGAAAGAATTGAGCCTCATATCAAATCCCTTTATCTCACTAAATGTGATCAATGCAACCAGGAAATCATAGCCGACGCGTTTCTTTGGGAAAAACAAGTAGAAGGAGAACCCCCTGTTCTATTCGCGCGCCATTACAACTGTCCTCATTGTGGAAATTCCGGTGAATTTCCTGCTTTAAAATCCGATGTTGAATTCGCAGCTCAATTTTCTCCAACTGGGTTGCATTATGCCCGCGCCTTAGAGCGTGTCGCTCAAAAAAATGATCCTTACCGGGCAAATGCTATCGAAGCACTTTCTGCCTACCTTCCACGGACAGTATATGCATTGTTCACATTGATCAATAAATTGGATAGCATGACATTACCCGCAGATAAACGGCGCTTATTGTATGCCTTATTATTATCGACCTGTGACTATGGTTCAACACTCTGGCCATATACAGTTGCTCGAGCTAGACCTAAACAACTGGTGATGCCTTCTCGTTTTCGAGAGCATAATATATGGTGGGCAATGGAACAGAGTATCGATTTATGGGGAATATCGGATGACGAAATAAATCAACCGATCGAGACCTATATTTGGCCTAATGCGGACATTCCCACTGGAGGTATTTGTCTATACGAAGGCAGGTTCAAAGACCTTGCTGATAATTTATCAAAATTTCCTATTTTAGCTATCATCTCTGCTATCCCCCGACCCAACCAACCCTTTTGGACTTTATCAGCTCTTTGGGGAGGTTGGCTTTGGGGAAAAGAGAGTATAGGACCATTTAAAAATGTCTTGAAAAGACGGCGTTACGATTGGTCTTGGCACCGTTTTGCTTTACAATCTACATTCGAAAGCATATCTAAAATTATCGATGAAAATATTCCTTTCTTAGGTTTAGTGGGAGAAGCTGAACCGGGTTTCCTAACTGCTTTGTTTTCTGCAGCGAATAATGCTAATCTCGTTCTCGAAGGAATAGCGATGCGCCCGGAAAGTGGTCAGGTTCAAATATTACTCAAAAAGAATATCCCTTCAGAAAAAACAGAACTTGGCGCATCCTCTATCCCTAAAGATCAGCTCTCCTTCGACTTAACTTCGAAAGAATATTTCCAGGAGACCATCGCAAATCCCGCTCGAGAATATTTGAGACTGCGAGGTGAGCCGAGCCATTATTTACCACTTCATGCTGCCATAACAGCCTATTTAGCCCATAAGCAATTATTACGATTTTCGTCAGCCGCATTTTCAAAAGACCAGAGTGGTTCATCGGGTGAATCGAATCAACCTTCGCATGAAGAATTGTCTCAAATTCATCATATGATAGAACAATCCCTATCATATCGGAACGGTTTTTTACGTTTTGGTGGAAGTGAAAAATCCATTGAAGCTGGCAGTTGGTGGTTTCGAACTGATAAGACATCCGATGATTTCATCTTATTACCTCCGCTTGCCGATCGTGTCGAAACATCCTTGGTTCGTTTTTTACAAAATCATCCTTTCTCTTCCATTCAAGAAATCGACAAATCTCTTTGCTATGAATTCCCCGGTTTGCTTACACCCTCTCCGGAATTGATTCAAATCTGTTTGGAATCCTATGGTGAACAAGACCCACCGGAAAGCGGCTTATGGAAACTTCGTCCACAAGATGAAGCCAGCAAAAGGCGCGTCGAACTGGGCGAAATGAATTTACTGCTAAAACAGATTGCAAGGTCGATGGGATACACCATTCAGGGGCAAGCCCCGCTGATCATGGTCGATGATCAAGGCACAATTCAATATATTTGGCATATCATCACCTCTGGGATTATCAGTAACATAGTGCTTAAACCTATGCAAGATGCACAAAAATCTCTGATTATATTACCGGGTGGACGGGCAAACCTGGTTGCTTATAAAATTCAACGAGATGTTAGGTTGCGTCAGGCTGTGGACAATGGATGGCGGTTTGTTTAATATCGTCAATTGCGCTTATTATCCAAAAGCGCCATCCTTTCGAAAGCTTTATTGGATGAGCAATTGAGCGCGGATCTACTCACTTATACACCGCCCCAACTACGGTTATTATGAACTATCTTTCACTTAGGGCAATGAATTGCTGCTTGCCCAATCATCACCGATAATAATTTCGATTTCAGCAGGATTATCAGGCTGGTATTCGAGGGTTATTCGATTTTCACCGATATGAAAATAATCGGCAAAATAACGTAGAGCAAAAGGTCTTCCGGTGTAAATATTGATTTTTGTGTTGGATGCTGTTTGAGTCGCCTCCGAAAAATCAATGACATTAGCGCCCAATCCAGAAAAGTATTGTGCCATCCTTTCCCCTAAATTCGTTTGAGAACTGCCATTAATTATCGATACTCTAGCACCTTCAGCAGCCATTTGCTGTTGGTTATCTCCAGGGGTTAATGGATTAAGGACCCCGGATGAGGCAAATATTTCGTTCCGTAACAAATGGATTTTATCTGGAACAGGAATTAATATGCTCAGTCCATCTGGTGATGTCCCAAATATGACCATTTTTTCATCGATAATGCCCTGATATATGTTTTCCTTAGGAACCTGGCTGGCTAATACGCTTAATTTCAAAGCATCATCCAGCGGTAAATTAGTATGTATACCAGACGCCAATTCTTGATATAAGGTCGGCGCTTTAGCAATAAGACTCGGTAATAAGTCGAAACTCAAGATTCTATCTCGAATTGCCAATATCACTTGCTGCTGCCTTGCTGCCCGGTCGAAATCGCCTCCCTCGGTGTATCTTGCCCTGGCATAAGCCAGAGCCCATTCTCCGGGGAGAACCTGAACCCCTGGTTTTAATTTTTTCTTTGTAGCAGATCCGCTGCCTAATAAATCGACCGTAATTTCTTGTGGAACATCGATTTTTACACCCCCTATCTCATCGATAAATTTAATAAAAGCACCAAAATCGATTTGTGCATAATAATTAATCGGGACACCCAGGAATGTTTCCACCGTATCTACGGCTAAACCTGGACCCCCTTCGGGTAATTTATGAGCTTCGCCCAAATAATAGGCAGTATTTATCTTCCCATGTTGATAGCCTGGGATTGCAACCCATAAGTCACGGGGAATAGACAAAATCCCTGCGCTTTTGGTGAAAGGATCCAAGGTCAATAAGATCATCGTATCACTGCGAGAATAATCTTTTCCTTCTTCCCAATCTCGATAATCCAAGCCCAATACCAATACCGTAACCCTACTTGCGCCGTCCCATGGCGTGAGAGATATGGCATTCGAATCAATGGTCATTCCGCCCGTAGAAATCTCCCCTATCGCCGCAGTTCCATTAGCCCCACCCTCGCTTTCGTTCGTTAGATAACCTTCACCTTTTGAAGTGCTGCGTTTTTGATATTGATAGATCATAATATTTTTTGCCCCCCAAAAAGCAATCGTTCCAGCCATCCAACTCATTACCAGCGTGACAAGAATAATGATCAATATTCTTGTACTTACTTTCAATTGGGTAAAAAATCCTTTAATGTTCTGCATGTTTATTCTTCACGATGAAGGTGTTTCCGAAGGCTCTTCGACCACAGGTTGTGTCGGAACGGGTGTTTCTGTAGGAATTTGTTCCTGCGAAGGCGTACTGGTTGGTGATGGAATTTCTGTCGTCGGTATGACCGGTGGAACAGTATTGGTGGGTGGAATTTGAGTTGTTGCAGCAATTGTTGGTGCTTGCGTCGATGTTTGAGTCGGAGATGCCGGCTGCCATGTTGGGGTGAAAAATATAATCGGTGTTTCGGTCAAAGTGGGGGTTATAGTAATGGGGACAAAGGTTTCTGTTGGAGGTGTACAGATATCATTAGCTTTCTTTATCTTTTCTTGTAAAGAGTTGTCTTCCTGAATTGCCCAGGCTGATGAGTATTGGGATACTGCCTGACACCATTTGTCCTTTACGGCAAGCTGATCGCCATATTGTATAAGGGCAGACCGATATCGATTCCTGGCGATCCAGCCAGATGAATCTTGGAGATAGGGTGCGGCTGCAGCAACCTGTCCAAAATAATATACAGCTTGTTCCGGCAATACCTCCCAAAAACTCAATCCATACATATACATACGCGCCAAATTTTGCGATGAGTTCGCTTCGGTATCCAAAGGCCCAAATTTTTCTGCCAATGCCAGGTCATAAATCCCCCCTTCTAAATCTCCCTTATTCATAATTTTCTCGATGCCCATATTCCTCAGAGCTAAATATAAAAAGCCATCGACTTTTGATACCTGGTAATTCGGATCCGATTTCCGTAATGAGGTAAATGTATCGACAGCTTTTTGCCAGTCACGCTGATTGATCAAATTGACCGCTTCGGAATACAATTCTTCTATTGGACGAAGATCAGGGGTTGGGGTTAGTGTAGGAGTTGGTAAAATAATGACGATTTGATTCGATAAATTCGAAGCTTTCAAAGCTTCCACCAATTTTTCTGCCGCCCCCGGAAAATTTGCATCCCGCTCTAAGATATACACATACCGCTGCTGGGCAACTTGATACCTTCCAGCAGCCAGGTCTTGTTCTGCCAGAACGAATTGTTCGCCAAGGGATGTCGTCAAAGCGATCTTTTCTAATTGTTTAATCGTACTTAAACCGTTAGAATAGCCTAAAATTACCCCCAATAAAATACCAACCAAAATAATTATCAAACAAACTACACTTAGAATTACATGGTTTGTCTGTTTGAAAAACGCGATGCGAGGGATATGCCACTTTCCAAATAAAGGTTTATTCATACAATTGATTATTCAAATACAAAAAACCTCACCCCTCAAAAAATATAGGATGGAGATAATTTTACACGGATAATTAAAATCATAGTTAAATTATTGATTAGAAATCGAAAAACTTGCATAGAACCATTTTTCGATGTAAAGTAATCGATAATAGGCTTATGAGAATATTATGTATACTTATCATCATCCTCGACCGGCATTGACGGTCGATATCGTCGTTTTTGGCATCACCGGAAATCGGATTCAAGTCTTGCTGATTCAACGGGCAAACGAGCCTTTTGCAAATAGTTGGGCATTGCCGGGGGGATTTGTGGAAATAGCCGAAGGGCTAGATGAGGCTGCGGTGCGCGAATTGAAGGAAGAAACAGGCATTACCCCTTTATTCCTTGAGCAATTCCATACATTTGGAAATCCCAAAAGAGACCCAAGAGGCAGGGTCATTTCTGTTGCATATCTTACGCTAATCACCCAAAACGAAATGCAAAATATTCAGCATGGAAGTGATGCTTCTGCAGTAAAGTGGTTTTCATTGAAATCGCTTCCCAATCTGGCTTTTGACCATGATGAAATCATTTCTCTTGCGCTAAAGAAATTCAAACAAATAATCGAATAACCGGAATTAATCGAAATAAAAAACACCCTTGGAGAATTTATCTCGAAGGGTGTTATATTATTTTTGGATGATTAACTCGCATGGTTAAAAACGTCACCCCACTGTGTCGTGTGCAGCAAAGTTTTGAACCTGCCTTCGCAGGTTGGATCTCGCCTGGTGTAATCCGCCTTGGCTCAAGCCTATCGCGTCATATACCGAAGATTGAGACCCTTTTTAAGAGTGTTGGCCCAAAACCGGAAAGCAGCATCACGTACACAGTAGGGTTGTTTTTCTTATACCATAAAAGAACCTGACTGAATAGATAAACATTAAGAATTACACGAAGTTTACATTGCATTTTTATTAGAGTTTTCAGAAGCAGGTGGTAAATCTAATTTTATATGAAGTTCTTTCAATTGTTCAGGCTCGACCGGAGAAGGTGCATCACCCATCACATCGCGAGCCGCCTGATTTTTTGGAAATGCAATCACCTCGCGAATATTCGGCTCATCAGCCAAGATCATACATATCCGATCGATGCCCGGAGCAATGCCGCCATGAGGAGGTGTGCCATACTCGAAGGCTTCCAGCATATGCCCAAATCGTTGTTGTGCCACTTCTGGATCTAATCCGATGAGCTTGAAAACCTTTTCTTGCAACGGGCGTTCATGTATCCGGATAGAACCTCCACCTACCTCGTAGTTATTTAATACGAGGTCATATTGTTGCCCTCTGGCTTTACCCGGGTCGGTATCGAGTAACGGTATATCTTCCCGCATTGGCGAGGTAAACAGATGATGGCTCGGATCCCAGCGCTTTTCTTCTTCATTCCAAACCACATAGGGGAAATCGATAATCCAGCAAAACGCAAGGATATTGTTATCGACTAAACCTAACCTCTCGCCTAATAAAACGCGTAATCTTCCCAAAGCTTCATAAACAATGGCAGGTTTATCGGCAACGAATAATAATAGATCACCCGGTTTTCCTTCCATCCGCTCGATGATTTTTTGAAGAACATCTGGGGCTGTATTTTTGGCAAACGTCGAGCGGTGCTCACCTTGCGCCGAAATTGCCAGGAAAGCTAATCCTTTGGCGCCGAATTGCTTGGCATATTCGGTCAATTCGTCGATTTGCTTTCGTGTATATTCTCCGCACCCGGTGACGTTAATCCCGCGGACATGTCCTCCACCAGCTACGATATCTTCGAAAATTTTGAACCCGCTTTCACCAGCCAGGTCTGTGATATTTTTTAGTTCAAGTCCAAAACGTAGATCAGGATTATCCTTACCAAACCGATCCATCGCGTCTTGATATGAGATTCTAGGAAACGGGGATGCTAATAACCTTTTTTGAGGGGTTATTTTTGCCACCATTTTGGTAAACATATCTTCGATTAAGTTCATCACATCTTCACGATGAACAAACGACATTTCCACGTCCAATTGAGTAAATTCTGGCTGTCGGTCTCCCCGCTGATCTTCATCTCTGAAACAACGTGCAATCTGAAAATACCGTTCGATCCCAGCCACCATTAACAATTGCTTTAATTGTTGTGGGGATTGCGGTAACGCGTAAAATTCTCCGGGGTGTACACGCGAAGGTACTAAATAATCTCTGGCGCCTTCGGGCGTAGTTTTGAACAAGATCGGTGTTTCAATCTCAAGAAAACCGTGTTCGTCAAGATAATCGCGGATGAATTTAACCATGGTATGGCGCAATTCGAGATTCTTGTGCATATGCTCTCTGCGTAAATCGAGATAGCGGTACTTCAATCGGGTGTTTTCATCCGCTTCTTCGTCTTTACTGATGAGGAAAGGTGGTGTCTTCGCCGGATTTAGAATGGTCAGGTTTTGAACCTCTAGCTCGATTTCGCCTGTCAATAAATTCGGATTTTCTGAACCATCCGGCCTTTTACGCACAATCCCTTCTACTTGAATAACCCACTCCATACGCACAGCTTCCATTGCTTTATGGGCGGCTGGATTTATTTCCGGATTGGCGACTACTTGAATCAAACCGAATCGATCACGAAGGTCGATAAAAGTTACACCGCCATGATCGCGTCTTCGATTTACCCATCCTGCTAAAGTTACTGCTTTTCCTACGTCACCTATGCGCAATTCACCACATGTGTGTGTCTTATACATACCAATGCTCCAATACTGAAAATTAAATATCCCTGCCTTCTTCGCAGTGGATAATTATTTCATAATTTTCCTAAATTCATATAGGCATGAAATTATAGCATGAGTATTATTTATAGTTACTAACCAATTTTTACTAGTGGTCTGTCTAAGCTCATTCTATGATTTACACTTGTTATGATCACTTCATCCCTAGCTGCCT
>JBDKUB010000415.1:0-2395 GCA_039679915.1 Anaerolineaceae bacterium | reverse complement strand
CTTCCTTTTTCAACATAGGGGCATAAGTTACACCATCATCGGGTTGTTTCCTAGGACTTATCGATTTAGTGAGATAGGCTGAAAGGGTCTCCAATAATAAATCTGCCCCGATTTTCGCTAATCTTTCTCCCAATGTACTGGCTGTGTCATTTTCATGGATGGGTTCGACCCGTTGGCTGAGAATGTCCCCTGTATCGATACCGGTATCCATCATCATAATCGTGACCCCCGTTTCGGCATCGCCGTGTAGAATAGCGGCTTGAATAGGGGCTGCACCGCGCCAGCGCGGTAGCAAAGAAGCGTGAACGTTAATACAACCCAAGGATGGTAAATCAAGTATATTTTTTCGTAAGATTTGGCCAAATGCAGCCACAATGATCATTTCTGGCTGCCACGCTCGAATTTGTTCCAAAGCGGATGGTTCTTTCAAATTTTCAGGCTGAATCACTGGCAGGTTTAAAGCGAGAGCGAGAGTTTTAACGGGCGGCGGGGTAACATTTTTCCCCCGACCTGCCGGACGATCGGGCTGCGTAACCACTCCAACAACTTGGTAATGCTCTGATATAGCTGTCAAGGTTGGTAACGCAAATTCGGGTGAACCCATAAATACTATTCGCATAAGAATACTTCTTTCTAAAAAGATCATATTTTAGAATTTTAACACGGGAGCAGAATTGAGGATATTTTATAAATCAGGGAAAATGATAATGAAGGAATATTAAATCAATCAAAGAGAAGCAGCTAGATATGAATTGAAGAGTATGAATATAAAAGATAATTCTCGCTTAGAAATAAAAATAGAGCGGGTGGGAGTCGAACCCACAAGGAGTGTAACCTCCGGAGGATTTTAAGTCCCCTGCGTCTGCCAGTTCCGCCACCGCTCCACAGCGTAGATTCTACCTAAAAAGCATAATTGGTCAAGGATATTTGTTTTTTTTAAGGAGCTTGGCTATCCTGGAAAATAAATGCACCCACAGACCTGTTGAGCTGGTATAAACCGTCCCATTAGATAAAGTGGTGCATAATCCTTCTTTATCATCAAATTCTGGCAGCTCCAGATATGCTCTGCCAATTTCAACAAGAATATGAGCGTCAGATCCCACCGTGCCGGGTAAGTTATTTTGCTTCGCAAACTCGGATGCCAGCTCATTCGCGTCCCGTTGCATACAGCGGGCATTGAATATTTCGATCGCATCGATATCAGCTACCATGGATCGTAATGTATTATAGTCCCAATGTTTTCTATATGAATCAAAAGGGTGCGAAACGCTGATGAAAGCATCTTGCGCCTGCAATAATTTAATCGTTTGATATACCGACAATCCTGGAGGAACTTGTTCTTTAATAAACAATGCCAGTAATTCACCTTGATTGGTGGTAATTTCCTCGCCAACAATTACACGATTGGGGTCTATTTGTTGGGCTTCAAGTGCGCCTTGAATGGTATCGTGGTCGGTAATCGCAATACGTCCTATGCCTTTGCTTATACAGGTATCCAGAATTTTTTTGGGGGAAGCAAGGCTGTCTTTTGAATATTTTGTATGGCAGTGAAAATCGCAATGAATCAACATGTTGAATAATCGATATTCTCCTTTTCTATTGTAACAGGATTGAACTTAAAAATGCACGAAAAGAAAAATGAACCAGAAAAGGATTATTTATTTTGTTAATTATTCACCACGATAGATATTTGTTGTTGAGAGAGTGTTGAAAAAGATTAAGCCACAATGTGCGACGCACCTCAAAGGTGCGTCACACATGAATAATTAGCTTCACCCATCCCCAACCTCCCCCAAAAATCAAGGACAGAATTTTGGGGTATGGGTTAATAAATTACTTTTTTCAACACTTTCCTGTCGATTTATTTGGCAAATTATCGGATATAGTATAAAATCAAACGGAATACCTACAGGGTATCGAACAGGAAAATGGAAGAAAATCTACTGAAACTCGATTCAAACCGCCCCGTGCTGGTTATCGGAGCCTGCGGATTGGATATCGTTGGAAGGCTCAAATCTGATTTTCGCATGGGTGCTTCGAATCCTGCGAAAATTCGCACTTCTTTCGGCGGTGTTGGTAGAAATGTTGCGGAAAACCTGGCACGACTGGGTCAATCGGTGACATTTCTCTCTGCAGTGGGCGATGACGAGCGTGGAAATCAATTATTAAACCAAGCAAGGCGAGCTGGCGTCAATGTTGATTATGTATTAAAGACGACTCAACATCCAACGAATTCTTATGTGGGTATCATTTCTGCAAATGGTCAATTGCAATGCGCCATGGATGACATGCGTTCTATGACATGCCTGACTATCGAATATATCAAAGAAAACGCACAACTATTTAAGCAGGCAAGTTTGTTGTTTGTCGATATGAATATTCCGGGCGATGTCCT
>JBDKUB010000013.1:0-2894 GCA_039679915.1 Anaerolineaceae bacterium | reverse complement strand
ATGAGCAATTTGGCAGCCTCGGTTTTTATGGAACTAACCACG
Organism: Anaerolineaceae bacterium; assembly: GCA_039679915.1. Classification (GTDB taxonomy): domain Bacteria; phylum Chloroflexota; class Anaerolineae; order Anaerolineales; family UBA4823; genus JAAZNS01. The sequence goes on along the minus strand of JBDKUB010000013.1, from coordinate 2,852 downwards.
CCTGAGGAGCGCACCCGCATCAACTTTACCATACTCGACAAATTGCCATCCATCAAAGGGGATCTGGCATTGATGCGTCAGGTTTGGAATAATCTGATCAGCAACGCTATCAAATTTACTTCAAAATAGCCTCGGGCGGAGATTACGATTGGCAGCCAATCCAATGATTCCGAAATCGTTTATTTCATCCGCGATAACGGCGCAGGATTTAACATGGATTATTCATCAAAGCCTTTTGGCGTTTTTCAGCGTTTGCACACTGAAAAAGATTTTGAAGGTACTGGGGTAGGATTGGCAATCGTCCAGCGTATCATCCACCGTCACGGCGGACGGGTTTGGGCAGAAGGCGGTGTCGACCAAGGTGCCGTTTTTTACTTCTCTTTTCCGCAATCTGCTTCATAGGGAGCGCACCTTGACAAAATTCGAACATTCAATATCAACGAATAAGGCCGTTTTATCTTTATGAATAAATATTCTCTTCCTATCTTAGTCGTTACCAGTATATCTTTTTATGTTGGTATTTATCAATTATTGATATTTTTCCGTATCAGGCGGAGTCGTTGTGATTTAATTTTCGCCTTATCTTGTTTTGCTACCGCGCTATATGGCTTTCTCTGTATTGGCTTGTATAATGCCACATCGGTAATGCAGAGTGTTACATGGGAAAGAGCTCAATTGATCGTGGTAGCAATATTATCCATATTCTTAGTATGGTTTTCGGTAGAGTACACCCACTATAAACATAAAATAATCCCTTATATCTTAACCGGACTTTTACTGATTACAGCATCTTTGCAGATTTTCGATCGTACTTATCTCACCTGGAATATTGCGCAACCCATTATTAAGACTTTTCAGATTCCAGGGGATTATGGCATTACTTTTTATGAAGCCAGGGCTGGGGTGCTTACCATTTTACACTATGTGATTGTTTTATCTGCTGGCATATTCTCATTTAGTCTTTACCCCGCCTTATTCCGCAGCGGTTTTAAAACCGATGCAATCCTTATGCTATTAGCCGTGTGTGTCATGTTTGCAGCGATGGCTAATGATGTGGCGGTCAGTAATAATTTATATCAATTTATCTACACGGTCGAATATGCATATCCTGTGATGATGCTGCTGATTGCCTATTTGCTCTCACGATCTTTAGGCGATATTAGCTTAGCGCAAACTGCGTTAAAGAATAGCAACATTCGTTATAGGACCGTAATCGAAACTTCACCTGACGCGATCTTGATCGCCGATTTAAACGGCGTCTTCATTGCCGGGAATCAAAGCAGTGCTGAATTGCTCGGTTATAACGACAACGAAGAACTCGTTGGTTTACAAGGGAATAAAATTATTCACCCGGATGATATGCCAGTTGCCAAAGAAATGTTCTCAACTGTATCTCAAACAGGCGCAAAAGAGAATAATTCACTGCAACTGATTCGGAAAAATGGTGAGGTTATCATGGGGGAGCTTAGCGTTCAAGCCATCTTCGATTCAACTGGCAATGCTACCTCTTTCGTGATTATCATTCGGGATATTACAGAACGTCATCAAATGGTAAAGGCATTACGTCAAAGTGAAGCCTTGCTGAAGCAAACACAGCAGCTTGCCAAAGTAGGCGGCTGGGTTTGGGATGTAAACAACCAAACCTTCAATTCGAGTGATGAGACCTATCGAATATTGGGGCTTACTCCAGACGAAGTTACTTCCAATGCCGGAAATAATATTGATTTTATATTAAGTAATGTCGATGCAGAATATCTTGATACTCTAAGAGATAATTTAAACCGATGTATAACAGAGGGGACAACCTATGAATTTGAATTTCCTTTTGCTCCACCTCAAGGGGAAATGAAATGGTTTCGAACAGTAGCTCAACCAATCAAGCAAGAGGATCGGATCGTGCAGGTTATTGGCAGTTTTATCGATATTACGGATATTAAACAAGCCGAAGAGGCACTGAAAAAATCAGAAGGAAAATATCGCGCCTTGTTCGAGATGTCGTCGATAGGACAGGTAGTTACCAATAGCAAGAATATATTGTTTTGTAATAAGGCGGAATGTCAGCTTTTTGGCTTTAATACACCTGATGAATTGATAGGAATGCCAATCACCCGTTTAATTCATCCGGATGATTATCCCAAATTGAGCGAGGTTATTGAACTCCTATACCAGGGAAAATCGATGAATAACCCTGTTCCTTTCAGAGGTATTCATAGAGATGGCTCGCCATTGATCATCGAAGTCTTAGCTATAAAGTTCCCGTGGGAAGGCGAAGATGCACTGCTCGCATTCCACACGGATATCACTGCTCGAAAACAAATGGAAGACGCGCTGCGGCGAAGCGAGAATCGTTTCCGTACAGTCGTGGAAGCATCACCCATCGGATTTTTTATAATTAACAATTTTATTTTTGATTACGCCAATAAAGAAGTGTCCAAACTCTTGGGATATCAACTTGATGAAATTATCGGAAGTGATTTTCAAAATTTTTTAGATGAAGAAAGCCAACCATTGGTTCGTTCGAATTATCTGGCCAGGTTACAGGGAGAGGATATTCCTTACCGCTATGAATTTGGAATCATTCGTAAGGATGGTGAAAAACGACATGTAGAATTAAGCGCAGCAATCGCAGAAGATTCTATGGGTAATAAGAATGTAATCGGTCAGTTGGTGGATATCACCGAACGCAAAAAAGCCGAAGAAGAAGTCCGCCGGCTGAATGAAGAGCTAGAGCAGCGCGTTATCAACCGCACCCATGAGCTGGAATTGGCAAACAGTGAAATGGAAGCATTTACCTATTCTGTTTCCCACGATCTGCGTGCCCCACTACGTGCCATCGATGGCTATGCCCGCAT
>JBDKUB010000220.1:0-2911 GCA_039679915.1 Anaerolineaceae bacterium | reverse complement strand
AGAAAGATTGCTTCATTCGCTTCGCTCTTTCGCAATGACAACTTGCAAACTGTCAGGTAGATAGTTTAATTTCAGAGGTTTTTATAAAAACACCTTCCCTGAAAAAAGAGTTTTATATATATAAAATACTCTTTTAGATTTGAATCCTTCTCAACCTCAAGCTGTTGGAAACAACAAAGATACTGGAAAAAGCCATCGCGCCGGCCGCCAACATGGGATTTAGCCATCCGGCGGCAGCCGCGGGTATCAATAGAATATTATAGAAAAACGCCCAAAACAAATTCTGCTTGATAGTATTCAGGGTTTTTTTCGAGAGAATTATGGCTTTGGTTACACCATCTAGATCATCTCCCATCAACTCAATCGGAGCTGCAGCCATGGCAACATCGGTCCCAGTTCCGATAGCAATTCCCACATCTGCTTGAGCTAAAGCGGGTGCGTCATTGATACCATCTCCAATCATTGCCACAACTTCGCCATGTTCTTGCAACTTTTTTATCTCATTGGCTTTTTCGCTCGGCATGACTTCCGCAATCACGCGCTCGATTCCTGCTTGTTTAGCAATAGCTAAGGCAGTATGCTGGTTATCACCGGTAATCATTACAATCGATAAACCCATGGTTTTCAAATGGTCGATGGCTTTGTCCGCATTTTCTTTGATCGTATCCGCGATTGCGATTAAACCGCTTAATTTATAGTCAACCGCAACGAACACGATGGTTTTCGCCTGAGATTGAAGCTCGGCGACTATCCCATTATGATGACTTAAATCGATAGCGCCATCATTCATCATACTTCGGTTGCCAACTGCTACCAATCGACCATCCACCTCGGCTTGAACCCCTTGCCCAGGTTTCGCAATAAATCCGACAGGTGCGCTCAAAGATAACGCATAATTTCCCGCCTCTGCCCATATGGCTTCACTCAATGGATGTTCACTTCCTTTTTCTACCGAGGCTGCCAGACGTAGAATCTCATTTTTATCTATTCCGTCGAGGGTGATGATATCGGTCACCGAGGGTTGACCTTTGGTAATTGTGCCTGTTTTATCGAACACCACAGTCGAAATTCTGCCAGCCCGCTCCAAAGCATCACCGGATTTGAATAATATTCCTAATTGTGCTCCTTTTCCGGTACCGACCATAACAGCAGTCGGTGTTGCTAACCCCATAGCACATGGACAGGCAATCACTAATACAGCTACCATATTAATCAAAGCCCTAGTAAATTGACTGGTTTCGCTTTCTAATGGCATAGGTACAATAAAATACCATATGAGGAAGGTGATCAACGCCACAGCAATCACGATGGGAACAAAGATTGCAGAAATTTGATCGGCAATTTTTTGGATTGGTGCTTTGCTTCCTTGTGCCGCTTCGACTAATTGGATAATTTGCGCTAATGCAGTTTCCTTACCGACCTTGGTTGCCTCGAATTTTATATGGCCGGTTTTATTCAAAGTAGCCCCAATCACACTATCACCTTGACTTTTTTCGACAGGCAAAGACTCACCCGTAAGCATCGACTCATCCACCGAGGTTCGTCCGTCTATAACCACACCGTCCACGGGAATTTTCTCGCCGGGGTGCACCAACACGATATCGCCGACCATCACCTCATCGACCTGGACCTCGATCTCTTTTCCATCACGGATAATATGAGCCATTTTGGGTTTCAAGCCGATTAATTTTTTAATCGCTTCACTAGTATGACCCTTGGCTTTAGCCTCCAGGTACTTACCCAGTTTGATGAGCGTGATAATCACCGCGGCGGTTTCGAAATAAACGTGCCCGGGAATGAATCCCAGCATGACGGGTATCGAATAAAAATAGGCAGTAGAAGAACCCAAGGCGATCAAGACATCCATGTTAGCCGATCTATTACGGATGGCTTTGAAAGCACTTACATAATATTGCTTCCCGACATAAAACTGCACCGGCGTTGCGAGGATGAGCATAATCCAATTCATCCACCAGGCATGCCCAATGGCATGAGGCAATCCACCAAAATCTCGCAGCATAGAGAGAATAAATAATGGAATTGTAAAAATCAAACCAATCGTCAAATCTCGGCGCTGCTGAGCAATTTCAGCTTCTCTAGCCTGTCTCTCAACATCTTCTGCCTGTCCGCCAACTTCCAAAGCCTCGAAACCGGCATTTTTTATTAGGCTCCTGATTTCCTTCTGGCTGATGATCGTCGGAATATAACGAACGAATACCTTATCAGTACTTAAATTTACCTGGGCAGATGTTATTCCTTCGGAGAGGCTGAGCTTTTTTTCTAGGCGTAGTGCATCATTGCCATCACTCATTCCATGAATGATAAATTCAGCACTGCCGGTTGCCACATCATATCCAGCGCGCTGAATTCGTTCGACCAGCGAAGGTACCCCAGTTAATTCGGGTGAAAAAGCCACGGTCGCTCTTTCAGACGACAAGTTGACTGAGGCACTTTCCACACCCTCCACTTTCTTGAGATTTCGTTCCAGAGTTGCCACACAATTGGCGCATGTCATCCCGGTGATAGGCAAAATCACTTTTTTTGATTCAGACATAGAAACTCCTCATAATGGCGCACTCATGAGTAATTTTCCTCATAGGGCGCCATCTTTCCGTCAACTGGCAAGGTATTATTGGGTAACAACAGGATAGTTGATCTCTTTTAATACATCTTTTATCTGATCTTCTGTTGCCGGTTCGGTATACGTAATTGTGACTTTTTTGCTGGAAACATCCGCTGTAACCGAGGTTACTCCTGCTATTTCTGAAACCTCAGATTGGATTATGTGAACACAATGGTTACACGAAATATTGGGAATATAGAAAGTTTTAGTAGTCATATGCGCTCCTCTATAATGATTAAGTTTTATTAGCCGTTTCAAAGACTTCGATGATTTCCTTAAGCACTCGTT
>JBDKUB010000580.1:0-7188 GCA_039679915.1 Anaerolineaceae bacterium | reverse complement strand
AATATTCCTCCAGTAGTGATGTTTTTATGTTATCTTGGAGCGTATGCCTGGCGTCTTCCGGTGACTTACCAACACGGCCGATATATTATTCCGGTAATGCCATTATTTTTTATTATGGGAATAAGCGGGTTAGTTGAATACTACCATGTTGGTTTGGCAAAAATGATAACTCGGGTATTGTATAAATCGTGGATTATTTCAAGTGCAGCGATTCTCATTGGTTTTTTCATTTTAGGTGCCCAAGCCTATGCTAAAGATGTTGGTTTTATCCAGAGTGAAATGGTTGCAACCGCAAAATGGATTCAGAATAATACGGAACCCGAAGCCATTATTGCAGCCCATGACATCGGCGCCTTAGGATATTGGGGCAAGCGGGAAATTTTGGATTTAGCTGGTTTAATTACTCCAGAGGCGATTCCATTTATCCGAGATGAACACAGAATCCAGAAATATCTTGATGATCACCAAACTGATTATCTGATGACCTTCCCCAATTGGTATCCGTATTTATCTTCGATAGGAGACGAAGTATATAGGACAGGGGGAAAGATTTCGATATTACTCGGCGGCGAAAATATGGTAGTTTACAAGTGGAATTCCCACCCCTAATAAAGTTGTTTGTTTTACAATAGTACTCATGTGCTATACTTTCGACTGCAAAAATCTTATGATCGAGTTTATTGATGACTGAAATCTCAGTTATTGTCATAGATGATCATCCTCTATTTCGCCAAGGGGTCGTAGATGCGATATCGCTAGAACCCGATATAACGGTCGTTGCTCAAGCATCGGATGGTGAAGAAGGTGTAAAATTAATCAGGAAGCTTCGACCAAGAGTTGCAATTGTTGACGTCAACTTACCAGGTATAAATGGTCATCAGGTTGTAAAACAGGTACAAAATGAAAAATTATCCACAGGGATTGTTTTATTAACCGCATATGATGATGAAGAACAGCGTGCCCATGCCATGCGCGTAGGGGCAGCAGCTTATTGCGCCAAAGATATTCAGCCCGAACAACTCGTAAAAATTATTCATTCGGTTGCTAATGGCAATTTTATGGGAAATGATAATATTTACAACTTAGCACTGTCGGAGAAGAAATGTGCATCTTCCCATTCCGTATTGGATGATGATCTTTGGAATTATTTTAATAGCCCTGTTGAAACACTGTCTAATCGAGAAATGGAAGTTTTAACCTATATTACTCAAGGAAAAAGCAATAAAGAGATAGCTGTTTTATTAGGAATAAGCCATCAGACCGTAAAAAACCATGTAACTGCCATCTTACGTAAATTACAAGTAGGAGATCGCACGCAGGCAGCCATTTATGCACTTCGCCGGGGATGGGTTAATCTTCATCAATCGATAGATGAATCTCAGGAGTAATCATGAATGATATTGTTGAACAAAACGAAGAAAACCTTTTGGAAGTCATTAAGGGTGAATTATCTAATGAATTAGAAAAAAGAAAAACTGAGCTTAATGAAATCGAATTGATGTTGGAGCATCGTCAAGGGGAAGTGGGAAAACTTACCGAACGGAATGCTTCGATGAGTGCAAATTTAAGCCAATTAAAAGGTCAGTCGGAAAACCTGCCGAGAAAAGATATCCTTTCGATTTACGATACTGCCATCGATGTCAGACAACGCTTGTTTGAAATGAGAGGTCAGTTAGAAAAATTACACAGTGATCAAGCGCATCTTAAACAATATATCGCCACTTTGGACTACATTTTAAAAACTTTAGAAACGGCTTCAACCGCTGATTTTCAACACGGAGGGTCTATTGCGACCGCAGAATCGGTAGAAATGCTGATCCAAGCCCAGGAAGCAGAACGCCAACGATTATCTCGCCAAATGCACGATGGTCCAGCACAAGCACTTTCTAATTTCATTTTACAAACTGAAATAGCGATGAAATTATTTTCCATCGATCAAAATAAAGCTAAAGACGAATTGGCGAATTTAAAGACATCCGCAACCAGTACATTTCAAAAAGTACGTGACTTCATTTTCGAATTACGTCCAATGATGTTGGATGATTTAGGTGTGATACCCACATTAAAACGATATGTAGATGCATTTCATGGCAGACAGAATGTCGATATTGATCTTACCGTTACAGGCGTGGAAAGACGTCTTGAAGCTTACTTAGAGGTGATGCTTTTTCGTGCGGTACAAGAGTTGCTAGGCAATGCAATAAAACATAGCCAGGCTACTCAGGTAAAGATTCTTGTAGATATGGGAGATAACGATATCCGTGTTGTGGTTAGTGATAACGGAAAAGGATTTGATGAGTCGATTATCAATAACCGAGGCAATATGGGATTACGAATAATCAAAGAGCGGATAGAGATGTTGGGGGGGACCTTTGATTTAGAGAGTATTGCCAATCAAGGAACAACCGTTACATTCCGAGTTCCAGCAGTCGAAGTCTCAGTCTTATCATAATTGCAAGGAAAATTTCATAAATTACATATTGCAAAATATTAAAAGATTTTCTATAATATACATATCATAAATTAAGAGATATGTTATTTTATAAGAAAGGAGTAAAACCATGTTGTTCTCACCGAAGGAAAAGGGTCAGGGTCTCGTCGAGTACGCGTTAATTCTTGTTTTGGTTGCGATTGTCGTAATCGTTATTTTAGTCATTTTGGGACCCGCCATCAGCAATGTGTTTAGCAATATCATTTCCAATTTATAATAGATTTAACATCAATCATTTCTATCGAGTAATTTGAGACCACAAAAGCCTTGAAAAAGTCCAAGGCTTTTGTGTTTTAATATTAAAAAACACTTCAAAAAAATTACAAGATTGTTTGGTCTATATAAAAATAATCGGTTAGACTATAATATATTATCTATAAAATTATAAAGAAGGCAGGAACAAAGTACGGATTGTAGATATATTGGGGAAAGTGTAAAATAATAGGAGTAAGTTGCGAAGCAATTATTTTGTGATTATGATGACAAGCATTGGTTTAAAGCTTTAGAACAATCCTTTTGGAGGCTATCATGCGTCGAGGTCGTATATTTTTTATTCTTGCATTTATCCTACTACTGGGATTGCTCGCCGTGGTTGTAGTTTGGCAGCGTTTTCTTCGTCCTGGAGGTACAGGAGGAGAGCAAACAGCGGCGCCTACCCCTGAAGAAACAGTCAATGTAGTGGTTATGGCACAATCGGTATCACGCGGTGATGTGATCGGCGCCGATGCATTACAGCTAATTCCAATATCTCGAAAATTATTTTATACCGGCATGTTCGAAGATATTGGGCAAGTGGTAGGTAAAATGGCGAAATATGACCTGGATGCGGGAACATTTCTTAACGCTTCGATGCTGGCTTCTTCAGCAGAAGAGTTATCGGGCACCGGTTCTAATATCGCGTTATCCATACCAAGAGGAATGGTGGCGATTTCGCTGCCCATCAACAGGCTTTCCAGCGTCTCATACCCCCCTCAAGCTGGAGATCATGTGAATGTGATTGTCACCATGCGGATGATCGATCTCGATACTGAATGGCAGACCATGCTACCAAACCGCATCGACGCTGTCTTTGCACCAAATGTAGTAACCAATGAAACTGGCAGCAATTTGATATTCGATGAGTTTGGCGATAACTCGTATTTTGGAAAGGGGGAAACAGTAGCCAGCTTAGGATGGACCACTTATTCTGTTCCATCGGAAGGTATTCGGACTTCTGAAAATAAACCCAATCAAAGGCCGCGATTGGTAAGCCAAAATCTGCTTCAAAATGCAATCGTATTGAACGTAGGAAACTACGCTTCTAATTTAATGGGAAGCACTGATGAGAAAGCGACGACAGCCCCAGAGGAAGGCGCCGCTGAAGGTGAAACTACTACTACCACCACTCCAGCCACTCCAACACCGGATTATATCAGCCTAATTGTGACACCCCAAGACGCCATTTCACTAAATTATTTGATTTACTCGGGCGCCCAAATTACTTTGGTTTTGCGTTCAGCCAACGATGACAGTCGCGTGCAAACTGAAGCTGCAACATTGCAATTTTTACTTGATCAATATGATATCCCGGTTCCAGTAAAATTACCCTATGGTGTTGATCCAAGAGCGGATGATGTCAATGTAGCCCCCATCCCAACTATTGTTGTTGTTCCAACACCTGAGCCTTGATTATTGGTATTGTAATAATTCGATCATTCAATATGGAGTGCATCGATGGGTGCAGGTGAAAAAATACGGGTAGTTATTGTCGACGATATTGCCGAAACAAGGGAAAATATTCGGAAATTATTACAATTTGAAAGCGATATTGAAGTCGTAGGTGTGGCTCGTACGGGCAGGGAAGGTATCGATGTTGCCAAAGAGACAAAACCCGACGTCATATTAATGGATATTAACATGCCAGATATGGATGGTATCGCTGCAACTGAAACCATCCGTAGAAATATACCGTTCACGCAAATTGTAATCTTATCAGTACAGGGGGACCCCAATTATATGCGCCGAGCCATGTTGGCTGGTGCGCGAGATTTCTTGACCAAACCGCCATCGGTGGATGAATTAACGGCTGCGATCCGCCGCGCGGGGAAAATGGCTTACGAGGAGAGGGATAAGGCACCTGCGATTGCCGCGAGTGCATCTGGTGTGGGGGCTGCTCATATAGGAGCTGGTGCACCAGGAAGGGTTATTGCTGTCTATAGCCCTAAAGGGGGTGTAGGAGTGACTACAGTAGCAGTAAACCTTGGCATTGCCCTTCACAATGAAGAAACCCCGGTGGTGCTTATCGATGGGAATTTACAATTCGGTGATCTAGCCGTGTTTTTAAACGAGCAGGTTAAAAATAGCATTGCCGATTTGGCACCAAGAGTTGATGAGCTTGATGCTGATGTGGTTAATGACGTATTAATCCATCATACCACCTCAAGTATTAAATTATTGGCTGCTCCCCCTCGTCCAGAATATGCGGAAAATGTCACAGGTGAACAATTCGCCAAGATGCTCACGTATATGAAGAAGCTATTTACATATGTCGTTGTCGACGCTGCTTCATCTCTGGATGATATCACGCTTGCATGTTTTGATATTTGCGATATCATCATATTAATTACAACACAAGATATTCCTTCTATAAAAAATTCACGATTGTTTTTTGACGTAATCGATGCATTGAGTATCGATCAAAAACGAATAATCTTTATCATGAATCGATTCGATAAAAGGATTGGAATTACCCCTGAAAAAGTCGGTGAAAGCTTTAAACGGGAGATTCCCTGTGTTATTCCTATGGAAGAAAGAGTGGTAATACCCTCCATTAATCGTGGTCTCCCGTTTATGATGGGAGATAAATCTCGACCCGTAGCACGGTCGATTTTGCAATTAGCTGAGACGGTTCGCCAACGCATATCGGATATCTCGGAAATAGAAGTCGAAAAAAGCGTAGCTCCTTCGATTCCTCTGCGCAGAATGGCAAAAAAGTAATCAGTAAATAAATAAAGGTAATCTTAACTATGTCTCTATTAAAGCGGATAGAACAAGGGCAAGGAAAAGCCCCAACAGCACCTGAAGAAGGTGATGGTAAATCACGATTAGCTCAGATTCAGACAAGAAAAGTACCCCCCCCTGGAGTAGTATCCCAGCGTGATACATACATGGATTTAAAAACCCGTGTTCAAAATCGGTTGCTGGCAGAACTCGATCCGGGGATGGATATTTCTAAAGTCAATGAAGTGAGAGATACAATTCAAGAATTGTTCGAGCAAGTATTAGCAGAGGAAAATATTGTTTTATCCCGCCCCGAACGCCACCGATTATTCGAGCAAATTTCTGCGGAAATATTAGGTTTTGGTCCTTTGCAGCCTCTTCTGGAGGATGATACCATAACCGAAGTCATGGTAAATGGTGCGAAGAATATCTATATCGAACGCGATGGCAAAATCAACCGAGTTCCATTTACGTTTGAAAGCGATGAACACGTTATGCGCATCATCGATCGTATTGTGGCTCCCCTTGGTCGTAGGATCGATGAATCAAGTCCTTATGTCGATGCTCGTTTACCGGATGGCTCGCGTGTCAATGCTGTCATCCCTCCGATATCATTGGTAGGTCCGGTAATTACGATCCGAAAATTCTTTAAGAACCCGCTTACCATAGAGCAATTGATTCAATTTGGAACAATAACAACTGACGCAATTCAATTCTTGAAAGCCTGTGTTGAATCGCGGTTGAACATTATCATATCCGGAGGTACTGGTTCCGGTAAAACCACCTTTTTGAATATTCTCTCTCAATTCATTCCCAACGACGAACGAATTATCACCATCGAAAACGCTGCTGAATTGCAGTTGAGGCAGGAGCATGTTGTAACCCTCGAATCTCGCCCACCCAATATCGAGGGTAGAGGTGAAGTAACCATTAGACAGTTAGTAATCAACGCATTGCGGATGAGACCTGATCGCATCATTGTGGGAGAAATTCGTGATGAAGCAGCATTGGATATGTTGCAGGCAATGAACACTGGTCACGATGGATCTATGACTACTGCCCACTCCAATAGCCCGAGGGATACGCTTACTCGTGTGGAAACGATGGCTCTCATGGCTGGAATGGAATTGCCGGTACGTGCCATACGAGAACAAATTTCTTCGGCAATCGATTTGGTGATACACCAGGAAAGAATGCGTGATGGAACCCGTAAGATCGTGAATATCACTGAAGTGAGCGGTATGGAAGGTGATGTTATTACTATGACGGATCTTTTCCTCTTCGAGCAAAGCGGCTATGACGACGGCAAAGTTATGGGGCGATTGCGCCCAACAGGGCTTCGCCCGAAATTTATCGATAAGATTGAGGCATCGGGTATTCATCTACCTGCCTCTATCTTTGGAATTGGTGATCGGAGACGATATTAAACCGTTCATGAATTAATGGGATTTATAAAATGTCTCCAATAATGAATATCATTCTTATTGCTGGTGGAAGCCTGGTACTGCTTCTATTCCTTATTGGCATCTTTGTCACTGCAACCAGTGAACATTCGATGATCGAAGAGCGTCTTGGTAAATATATTGAAGAAGAAGCCCAAGCCGCGAAAGAAAAAGGGGAACGTGCTACACCGGTAGGAGACTGGGTTGAGACCAAAATCGAGAAATATCATTGGGGGTCGAGCATTGCGAGGGAGTTAGCGCGCGCCGATTTAAAAC
>JBDKUB010000308.1:0-3318 GCA_039679915.1 Anaerolineaceae bacterium | reverse complement strand
GCTGGAAAGCATATATAGGGTGCTGCCGCATGACTGCCCATTCGTTTTCTGCTAATGGACCGGGTTTAAATAGAATCGAGTCGGGAATACCCATTTTACCAATATCATGTAATAAGACACCCCGTTTTATATGGATCAATTGATCGCTTGGTATTCCCATAGTAGCCGCGATCTGCAAAGTGAGATCGGTCACCCTTTCGGAATGTCCTTTGGTTTCTTTATCGCGTAATTCAAGCGCTTGTGACCAACCAGTGATTGTGGCATCGTAGGCTGCTGAAAGTTCCAGGTTGGTCATTTCCATCTTATAGAACATTTCAGTATTATCGATAGCGATGGCAGTCTGCATGGCTAAGGCAGTAAGGAAGTTTTGCCAATCGGTATCGAAATAGATAGGCTGGCGACTGTAAAGGTGCAAATAACCTTTCAATTGGTCTTTTGCCAAAAGTGGAAGAGTTGCACCTGATTTATAACAAGAGCGCAGCCGGGTAGAATCTTTCTCAAGCATTTCGCCGTTTTGTGGATTCGAGAAATAAATGGGTTCGTATTTAGCCTTATGAGCTTCTTCTATTAATTGGTCGGTTAAATTGTCGATATTTTCAACGATTGGTTTAGTGAATCCGGCATGGGCAGCTAGATCCATAGACTTGCCATCGAGAGAAGGGATCAATAAAGCCACTGCATCGACTCCAATCCATTCGATGACATTCTTTATGATCGTATCTATCATGACCCGTAAATCGGTGTGAGTCGTAATGGCTTTATCGATATCGTGTAAAATCGTAACCCGCTTGAGGTGCATTTGGGTTTGTTCATAGCTTTGACGTAAAGCCTCTTCAGCTTTTTTCCGCTCGGTGATGTCTTCGTAGGTCCCTAAAATTCCGATGATTTTTCCTTGGGCATCGCGCAGAGGTACTTTACTGGCTTGCCGCCAGATGAGCTTATTGCCTTGTATCATTTGAAGTTCTTCGTAATTCAATTTCGGCAGCCCGGATGCCATGACCACCCGATCGTCTATTCGGAATTGTTCAGCTTGATCAAGCCAGACCATATCAAAATCATTTTTACCGATTATTTCATCGGGTGAAGTTAACCCAGCGTCGCGCGCAAAAATATGATTGCACCCTAAATAGACCGATTTCTTATCCTTCCAAAATACTCGAACGGGTATCGTATCCAAAACTGTCTGAAGCATTTGTCTGGATTCCTGTAAGGCTTCTTCTGCTTTCATCCTTTCCGAAATATCTGTGATGAATCCTTCCAAAGCGACAACCTGATCATCTTTACCGATAATGCCTTGTCCTTTTTCCCATACCCATTTCATTTCTTTATTGGCTGTGATTATTCGATAAAACAATTCATAAGGTTGCTGTTCGTCCAGGGCTTGCTGTAATTCATCTTGAACTCTTTGCCTATCTTCGGGGTGTATCAAACTAGAATAGGTTAATGACCCATTTTCAAGCAAATCTTGCGGGTCATAACCAGTAATTTGTTTACATCCTTCGCTGATAAGCACCATCCTGCAGGGTACATCTTTGACGCACCGATATACCATTCCCGGCAGGTTGCTAATCAGGGTAGAGATCCTCCGTTCACTTTCATGCAGAGCTTCTTCAGATTTCTTCCGGTCGGTGATGTCGGTAAACACAACCATACCAGCGATCATTTCGCCGCTGGTGTTGAAAACCGGAGAAGCATTGGTAAGCACCCATCTAAACTCTCCATCTTCTCTGCGAATGAGCAATTCTTCGTTTTGGGTGGTGACACCGTTGAGAATAGCTTTTGCCAGTGGAGTGCTTTCAGCCGTACAAAGCTGACCATCTGGTGTGTATGTCTGCCAGTTTTGTGGATATGTTTCGTACGAAATCCCGGTGAGAGGCATGGACGATTTTCCACGGATATTCAATGCTGTTGAACTGGCAAAGCGAATCTTTGCATCCGGTAAATCGGCTATCAAAATGCCGGCTGGGGTTTGTTCTATAGCAGCCATTAAAAGTGCCTGGGTTTCAGCGATGGTGGCTTCGGCTTGTTTTCGGGCAATTTCTTGAGATAGCTGATTGGCAATAAGCTGCAGAGTTTTTCCGATTCGTTCGATGTCTTTACGCTTGTGAGTATCTGCCAAAGATAATGTGCCAAAAACCCGCCCTTGAATGAGGATAGGTGCACAAATTAAAGTTTTAATCTCTAAATTGGTTTGTTCTTTATAAAATTTTTCATGTTGGCTTGATAGCTCGTGTTCGATGATTAATTTTTGGGTATTTACCGCTTTAGCTGCCGGCGATTGGTCGAGTGGCACATGCCAACCATGATTGGCTTCAGGTAATCCATAACTCCCAATAGACACTATGTCTTGGTAATAGTTATCTACCAATTCGATCAATGAGAGTGGAAAATGAAAGCGATTACTGATTAATTGCGGAAGCTGTTTATAAATTTGTTCTAGGGAAGTCGATTCGAGCAGGAGTTGAGAAATTTCACCGAGCGCATCTTTCTCTTCTTCTTCCAATTTACGTTGAGAGATATCCTGGATAATGCCTAATATTTGGGTGACTTTGCCATCTGTGCTGCGCTTGAACACCCGGTCTCGGTTAAAAAACCAGGCGTAATCGCCATCTTTCTTCCTTACCCGATATTCCAATGTGACCAGTTCATTATCCTTGGCTTGAGTGCATTTTTTCAGATGATCTTTGATCTTGGGGAGATCTTCAGGATGACAAACATTCTTCATCAAATTCCAATTGATTTCGACGAATTCATCATCGGAATACCCCAAGATATCGAGCGATGGTTTGTTGGTGAATATGATTTTCTTCAATTCAAAATCGTAAACATAGATCAGGTCGGGTGAAGATTCGGAAATGGCCAGAATTAAATTCTCTCGTTCCCGGATGATTTCTTCTGACTTTTTTCGTTCGCTGATGTCTCTAACTATCGAGAGGGCTAAGGTCTGATCTTTGTATTGAAAAACATCCGAATTACACTCTACGGGTATCATCGAACCATCTTTAGCCAGTAAGATCGTTTCGAACAAGAGATGTTTTGTTTTCTCAAGTGATCTGATGGTATCGGATATCCTGTCTTTATCTTTATTCCATATCAAATCTATATAGGATAATTTTAACAATTCTTCTCTTTGATATCCAAGCATGGTGCAAGCGACATCGTTGACTTCGATAAATTTGCCTATTTCCCTTTCGGTTGTTATCGGGCAGACCAATATGGCATCGATTGTATTATTGAACAACAATCGAAATCGCGATTCGCTTTCCCGCAATGCCTCTTCAGATTGTTTTTTGGCTGTAATGTCGTAAAGAATGCCAT
>JBDKUB010000113.1:0-2296 GCA_039679915.1 Anaerolineaceae bacterium | reverse complement strand
CAGCTTCCGGGCTGGCTAAGAGGATTAGTTTAGGCGGTGTTTTAGCTGCCAATTGCAGACGTACATAAAGCGAACGGAAAGCCTCGGATACCGGCGTGCGGGGATGGTTGGCTGCATATGCCCAGGTTTCTTTTTCTTTATCCATATCTGCTATGAAACCCAGAACGGGTAAATTCAAAACACGTTTGATATCCGCGGGGGTGTTTAATGTCGTATCCAGGTGCTCGACGAGTAAAGCAGCGCTGGCACCTAAAAGCAGTCCTAGAGCGCTTGCCATCAAGATAATTGCCGGCTTATTCGGACCGATCGGTTTGACCGGAAGTTCGGCTGCTTCTATTATACTGAGTGCATTGGATGCTCCACCGCGGGTGGAGGCTAACAATTCTGTGTAATTGTTCTGTAATGAGGCGAGTTTTGTCTGCAAGGCAGCAATTTTTTCTTGGGCAGCGGCAATCTGACGGGCGCTATTCAATTTGCCAAGCTCATCCTGCGCTTCTATTAATTCCTGCTCTGTTTGTTGGATATTCTCCTGTACAGCAGTAAGTTGCTGTTCGATAAAGACATTGCTGGGTGAACCAATTGTCGATTGCGCTGAAGGGCTTTGCTTGATCAACTGATTGGCTAATTCATTAGCAACCGCTTGCGCCCGCTCAGGGCTGGTATCGACAACCTTAATTTCGATAAATGAACTCCCTGATACCCGTTCGATTTTGAATTCCGGTAATTCTTCTAATCCCAATGCCGCTTCAGTGTCCTTGATCATTGGATCGCGCTGCGCTAAGGTCACATACATGTCCGCCAGTTGCTGACCTAAATAAAAATCACTATCATTTGGATTAGGATTAGTAATCGCTCTTCCAGCCATCAAGGTTGTTTTAGCCTCGTAGATGGGTGGTTGGTTACGGACAAACACGAATGAAGATATTGCGGAAACCACTAAAGCAATCAAAAGCAGCCACCACCATTTTACGAAGGGATACATTATTTCATTAAGCTTCATAATTATTATTACTTTCTTGAACAGAAATTTTGAAAGATGGATGTTTTTTATTAACGAATAACATATAAAATATTACGTCGGTCGGACTATAGACCAATTTTACTCCGATTAACCCTGTCGATGAGTTGCAGCCCGGATGGCTTCTTCGTAGGCTTTTTCCAGACTTGCAGCAGCGCCATCCCAGGTATGATGGTCTTCAACAAAACGCCGTCCCCCCTCTGCCAGGGCTTGTCTTCTTTGAGGTTCTTTGAGTAACTCCAGGATAATGGCTGCCATCTTTTCAGGTGATTCTGCCACCTCTAAATCGATACCGGCTCGGGTATTCAAAGCAGAGACAGCTTGCGGGCTTGCCACTACCGGCGTGGCACATGCCATAGCTTCCAGGACTTTATTTTGAATACCTGCTCCATAGACGACCGGCGCTACCGCCACAGCCGCTTTTTGTAAATACGGACGAATATCTTGTACCTCACCGGTTACTTGAATAGCTGAGTTGCGCGCTAAATCCTTAACCGCTTTGGAAGGGTCTTTCCCGACGATGACCAGCCGGGCTTGAGGATGCCGGGCAAGCACAAGCGGGAAGATTTGCTCTGCAAAAAATATCGCCATGCTGATATTGGCATGGTAGCTCATTTTACCGCTCAAGACTATCGTATCCGGCTGTCTGTCTTCGAATTTTCCCGGCGTAAAATAATCCAAGTCGACGCCATTGGGAACAACAGCAATCCGATGATCTATATTTTCTGGTGTAGTTTTCACCGCCAACTTGCCTGGATTGTTCTCGGCTAGAGAGAGGAAAGCCTCTTTATCGATGGGTGAAGTCACCACAATTCTTTTGAATTGGGATAGCAGCCAGGTTTCGTAGCGCTGGGTGCGCTTGAGCTCGAAACGGGTTATCCAGCGGTAAAGTTGACTTCTGCTATATTGAGCAGACTGGCGGAAAAGATGGCTGATCGAATCGACGCTATCCCAAACGACCGGTTGAAGCTGTTTATTCCCAAAGCGTTTTGAATTTATCTCCAGTCCATATCGGACACCGCGCAGGTGCTCTACGTGAACGATATCGAATTCGGATTTCTCATGATCACCATGCACTCGCTCTCGCAGCGCCTGTGCCATCCTCGGTTGCCATGAATAAACAGATTGGAGCGGTTCATTTCCAAGCAGCACACCAAGACAATTACCGAAAGATCGAGCTTTCCCCATGGGGAAGGCAATGACTTCTTGGCACTGCGCCTCCAGAGCGGACATAGCTTGCTTTTCTGCTGTGTTGGTCCATAATGTAGCTACAGTCAA
>JBDKUB010000009.1:0-3297 GCA_039679915.1 Anaerolineaceae bacterium | reverse complement strand
GGTAGATTTGGGTATGTTTTTACTCTGACCGATGCTGGTAAAGAACGTGCAAGGGATGCATTGGAACGAAGTCAATATGTGGGTCCTGTACCGGTATCGATAATCAGCTACAATCAGGGAATTGAATTACAAACTTCTGAAAGACGTCAAATTTCATCTACACAAGTAATCGAAGCACTGAAATTACTTATCCTTCCCACAAATTTTCATCGTTATATTGGCCCAGCTATCAATTCATGCAACTCGCTTTTCTTATACGGACCTCCCGGAAATGGAAAAACGACCATTGCCCAGGCTTCTGCATCTTTAATAGCTGGTACCTCCCCTATCTGGATTCCTTATGCCATCACGGTCGGTGGGCAAATCATTCAAATATTTGACAGGCACATCCATAAAATTATGCCTTTAGAAGGCGGTCGAACCACAGAATTCGGACGATTTGATAGAAGATGGGGATTGTTCAAACGTCCATCAGTAATGGTTGGGGGTGAATTAAAAATGGAAGCACTCGACTTACGTTTTGACCCTATAGCTAAAATATATGAAGCGCCTTTGCAAATGAAAGCCAACGGCGGATTATTTTTAATCGATGATTTCGGCAGGCAACAAGTCAGGCCGGTAGACCTATTAAATCGCTGGATTGTTCCACTAGAAAGCCAAGTGGATATCTTACGGCTGCAAAGTGGTCAATCACTTGTTGTACCTTTTAAATTATTATTAATTTTCAGCACAAACCTTGATCCCCATGAGCTCGTCGATGATGCTTTCTTGAGGCGTATACAAATGAAAGTGAATATTACGGCTCCTGATGATAAACTTTACTATCAAATTTTTATCATGGAATGCAAACATTTCGGCATCGATTTTAATAAAGAGGCTTATCTTCACTTGATACAAAATTGGTATAAGCAACAAAGCAGACCTTTCCAGGCAGTCCAACCAAGAGACATTCTTAAAACAGTAATCGCAATATGTGAATATGAGGGAATACCTCCCCAGATGACGCCCGAATTGCTCGATGAAGCTTGTCATATATATTTTGTTAAATAATTGCATTTCAGGTTATCTGATAGTTTCTGAGAGCATACAAATTTAGAATGAAATACAAGCTCCATCAATTTATTTAGAAATAGGATAATATTCATGCGTGAAGTTGCTATCATAGGAATAGGTCAAACTCCAGTTGGAGAACATTGGGAAAAATCGATTAGAGAAATTGCGGGTGAGGCGGTCCTCGCCGCTTTAAATGATGCCAGAAGAGATTCCGTAGAAGGCTTATATGTTGGCAATATGATGTCTGGAATCATATCCCAGCAGGAAAATTTAGGGGCATTGATTGCAGATTGGGTTGGATTGAAAAATATCGAAGCCGTAAAAGTTGAGGCAGCCTGTGGTTCAGGTGCTGCTGCTTTGAGAATCGCAATAAATGCAATCGCTTCAGGAGCTATGGAAGCAGTTATAGCCATGGGCGTAGAAAAAATGACTGAAAATAAAAGCAGCGAGATTACGGCTGCATTAGCTACAGCGGCTGACGCTGATTTCGAATCGGCACAAGGCTTATCTTTCGTTTCCCTGAACGCTTTAATTATGCAGCGATATTTATACGAATATGGCTGGAAGCATACCGATTTTGCACCTTTTTCGATCAATGCCCATGCGAATGCTGTTCATAATCCAAATGCTCGTTTGAGAGAACCGATTGCATTGAAGGATTATCAAGAAGCAAGGATGATCTCTGCCCCCATTAATCTGCTTGATGCTTCTCCGATAGGGGATGGAGCTGCAGCCCTCGTATTGGTTCCAGCAGATAGCCTCCATGGGGAAAATATTATATCCATCGTTGGTTATGCAATTGCGACTGATACGGTTGCCGTACATGATCGACCTGATCCTTTATGGTTCACCGCTGCGGAAAAATCTTGTAAGAAAGCTTATTCGATGGCGGGTATTGATGCAGATGATATCGATGTCTTCGAATTGCATGACGCATTTTCGATTATGTCTGCCTTATCATTAGAAGCCTGTGGTTTTGCTGAAAGAGGCAAAGGACCATACCTGGCTCTTGAAGGTGAAATCTCACCCAAAGGTTCAATTCCAATTTCAACGCTCGGTGGGCTAAAAGGACGCGGGCATCCGGTTGGCGCTACAGGGATATACCAAGTTGTGGAAGTGGTGCAACAACTGCGTGGCGAAGCTGGTAAAACCCAAGTTGATGGAGCTAGAATTGGTATGGCGCAAAATATCGGCGGCAGCGGAGCAAACATCATAACCCACATTTTAAAGGTAAAATGACCCGATGCAATATAATAAAAAAATACCGATTTTTGCGTTTTGTGTTTCTATCACATTTTTACTTTCTGCTTTCTCATATCAATTAGATAAATCTCATAGTTCCAACTCTCGAATTTATCTTAACCAGGCAGCAGAGAATATCACACCTACTGCAACACAAAATATTGATGCAATTCAACCAACGTCCATTATAAAAAATCAAAAAACACCTCAACCTACGAAAACCCCTAAACCAACTTTTACACCCCCCACAATCCCACCACCGGCAGATCCAGGTGCAGGTAATGCGATGATAGGGTTGGCGATTTTAACCGTTTCGGTCATCTTGTTTGGATTTTGGCTAAACAGACGGCGGATCTTTTAACCCATAGTTGCTTAACCACGTCTTTTCACGTAAAATACAATCATCAATTGATTTTTTGATGATGCAAGTTCGTATTAATCGAACAAGTGCGCTGTCCAATTCAAAATTAGGCAATTTATTACCTGGAGAAAATGAAAAATGGAAAAAAATCGTCAGCTCTTAAAAATCCCTTATGATAGATTAGATGACATCAATAAAATATTTCTCAATCCAGACTCCCGTGTGATAAATAATTTTTTCTCAGTTGTTGCCAAATACGGCACTCCAGAGGAGATCAACGCCAAAGCTAAACAAAGCGGCGAACTCCCCAATTTGTTACAAAAAGTAAAAGAAATCAAACCCGAATATCTCGATGACCTGAAATGGTTAGAAGAACAGCGCGATAAAAAAGCGTTCATCAGCATTGCCGATTATCGCAGGAAAATTCTCGGTTCACGTGCAGATACCATGAATTTCAATGACGAATTTGCGGTTACGCTAGAAATATCTGCAACTCAATATTTCCCTTATATTATTGAATGCGCTAAAAGGGCTATTTCACAAGGCTCATTAATGCCCGGGCGCTTTATTCGAGTTAGAAAAATGAAAGAGCAAGAATTGGATGGTGATTTACCGGCAGTCTCCGCTGCGATGAAAATCAT
>JBDKUB010000144.1:0-2314 GCA_039679915.1 Anaerolineaceae bacterium | reverse complement strand
CGGTATTCACCGCTTTTGAATACATCCAGTTTATGCAGGGGGGGATAACTGGCTTGGGTGGGCACCCCTTCGGCGTTGAGGGCTTTGATGAATTTATCGGTAGGTACGCCGGCGAAGAATTTCTTATCGTATTCAAATATGTAGGCATAATGGCCGTTGTTCGTGCAGCGTACGTCCAATTTTTGCGGGGTAATGCCTTCGATCTCGGATAGTGCTTTATCCAAAAAGCCGGCATTGCGGGTGCGAATTTGGGATTGCTGTGGTAGGCGTTTCAATTGTTGTGATAGCACGGCAGCTTGCCATTCACTCAAGCGGTAATTGGACCCATAGATGAAGTGTGAATAGAACCACTCGCCTGGCATACGTCCGCAATCGTGCACCGAGCGAGCTTTACGTTCGATTTCGTCGTCGTTGGTGATGATAATGCCGCCCTCTCCGGCGGTCATCAGTTTGCTGGCTTGGAAACTAAAAGTGCCTACATCGCCGATCGACCCGACTTTATGCCCTTTCCATTCACTGCTGTGTGCATGGGCACTATCCTCCACCAGGAATAATCCATGTCGTTTGACGATTTCACGCAGTGCATCCAAGTTTGCTGGATGCCCGCCCATATGCACGGCAATGACAGCTTTTGTGTGCGGGGTAATCGCCGCCTCAACCTGCGTAGGATCGATACAATAGGTATCTGGCGTAATATCCACCAATACAGGTAAAGCCCCGCTAAACAAGGCTGCACTGGCAGTGGCAACGAAGGTGAAATCGGGCACGATGACTTCGTCGCCCAAGCCAATTCCCAGTGCAGCCAAGGTTACTTCCAATGCGGCTGTGCCGTTGGTGACCGCGATGCCGTGCTTTGCCTGGTGGAAGGCAGCAAACGCTTGTTCGAAAGCCAGTGCGCGTGTGCCGGGCGTCCGCCACCAGACCCGGCTTTCCAAGACTTCCATAAGCGCCTGGCGCTCATTATCGTCATAGACCGGCCAGATAGGAAAAGGAGTCTTCTTAACCGGTTCACCGCCTGATATCGCTAATTTTAGTGACATATATACTTTACTCCTTCAATTCACTTTGTCATCGACCACTGCTTATCATCCATAGCCCGTCTTGAATGTGGCGTAGGATCAAGAGATGAGAGAGAGAAAAGGACAGGGTGAAAATTTTACACTTCGACCCATCTATTTTCTACGGCGCTTTTTTGAATAGCTTCACACAGCACCATTTCGCGCCAGCCATCCCGAAAGGTTGGGAACGGTTGGGGATGAGCGGATTTTTCCTCCGCCAGATATTGATAAACCGACTTGAACAATTGCATATGCGTATCCGGGTAGCCCTCGGCGTGGCCGCCTGGGTAGCCGGCGAAATGGCGTGCTTCGGCATTCATCAAGGCTGGATCTTTCAGCACCAGCTCGTTGGGTTCATCGCGATGGCCGACCCATAATTCGTTGGGGTTTTCTTGATCCCACCACAGAGATGCTTTTGAGCCATTGAGCTCCCAAAAGAAATGGTTTTTGCGCCCAGCGTTGATCTGCGAGAGGGTTACGACACCCCTTGCACCGTGACTAAATTTAACCAGCAAGCCTGCGTAATCTTCAGTGTTCACCCGCACTTCGTCATATTCATCCGATTGACTGAGTTTGCTGGCAAAGGTTTCCACTTCGGTGCGTGGTTTGTGGCGGACAGGAATAAAGGTAGCAAAATCTGCCATCACAGCCACTACATCCAGACCGGTCAACCAGGTGACCATATCCAGCCAGTGGCTACCGACATCGGCAACCACGCGCAGTGAGCCGCCCAATTCGGGAATCAAACGCCAGTTCCAATCATTAATGGAAAAAAGCCAATCTTGACAGTATTCGCCATGAATGAGACGTACATCGCCAATTTCTCCGGATCGAACACGCCGGTGGGCTTCCTGACAAAGAGGATAATAACGCAGGTTGTAGTTGACGGCGCCAATGCAGGGTCCGTTTTGCGCTAGGTTTGCCAGCTCTTGGGCTTCCGCGGCGCTATTCGCCAGGGGTTTTTCACAAATCACATGTTTGCCAGCCTGCAGAGCAGCTTTTGCCATAGGGTGATGCAAATAGTTGGGTGTACACAGATGGACTACATCTACATTGGGATCAGTGCATATTTCGTCGAAGGTGTTGTAATCGTGGGGCAATCCCAATTTTATAGCTGCGCGCTGGCTTTCTTGAAAGTCGATGCCGAGGATGACGCTGATTTCTATGCCAAGACGGCGTAAAGCTTCGGTATGAGCAGCGCCCATAAAACCGGCGCCGGCGATTGCTGCGCGAAATTTTTTCATCATATTTCCTTT
>JBDKUB010000209.1:0-2097 GCA_039679915.1 Anaerolineaceae bacterium | reverse complement strand
GATCAATGAGTGTATCCGATAAAACGGTTCGTTCATACCTGGATATATTGAGCGGAACATTCATGATCCGGCAATTACAACCCTGGTTTGAAAAATTAAGTAAACGTCAGGTAAAAGCGCCCAAAATTTATTTTCGTGATTCAGGCATATTGCATAGTTTGTTAGATATTTCCGAATTGCATGATTTATACGGACACCCAAAAGTTGGCGCATCATGGGAAGGTTATGTTTTGGAACAGGTATTAACGATTGTGCGACCTGCTTCAGCCTATTATTGGGCAACTTATAACGGTGCAGAAATTGATTTATTATTTTCACATGGCGGTAAACGAATGGGTGTGGAAATTAAATTCAATGAAGCCCCTCATATAACCAACTCGATGCGGATCGCGTTGGATAATTTAAACCTGGATCATATTTGGGTGATCTACCCCGGAGAACATCGCTATCCGGTCCATCAAAAGATTACGGTTTTGCCGATAAGTCAAATCAATGAAATTATGGAATAAAAAAGTGTTCTGTTATCAATTGTCAGTTATAGGTTAATAAATAAGAAAAAAATTTCTTGGCTTCCTTTTTTCCTGGTTTCCTAATTTGATTTTTTATTATTGAGCGACTTTTAGGATTGCTTCCAGGCTGCGGTTTATATCATCCACGGCAGTGACAGCTACAGAGCAAAATCCCCATCGACATGCACCCAGATGCTTTATTGAATCTGAAAAAAGAAAATCTCAAGGAAATATCTTTCCAGGATTCAAAATATTGTTCGGGTCGAACACCTGACGTATGCCGCGCATGATTTCGATTTGAGCAGCATCCAACGCCAGTGGTAAATAAGCCTTGCGGGTGAGACCAATGCCGTGCTCGCCAGTGAGCATCCCACCCAATGAGAGCGTCAGGCGGTAAAGCTGATCCACTACTTTTGGCACCACAGATTCCCATCTATCATCGGGCATATCTTCTTTGAGGGTATTGACATGCACATTGCCGTCACCGGCATGGCCGAAGCTGACGATGCGCACTTTATTTTCTGCAGCGATGGCTTTGATACCCCGCAATAATTTGGGAATTTCGGAGCGAGGTACCACAACATCTTCCATATGGCTGACCGGACTCATGTAGTTAAGCGCATCGATGATCTTACGCCGCACTTCCCACATCCGATCGCGGGTAGGGCGGTCTTTGGCTACGAATACCTCCAGAGCGCCATGCTGAAGACACAGCTCACCCACGACATCGACATCGGCATTTACCCCCTCCCACTGGTTGCCGTCCAGTTGGATGAGAAGGTGGGCAGCCGCCTGGTTGAAATGAACTTGCCTGCCTAGCAAGCGCTGAACTGCCAGAATGCTATCTTGCTCCATGAATTCGAGAGTAGTCGGCAAAATCCGCTGGGCGATGATGGCACTCACGGTATCAGCCGCCTTTTGAAAATCATCGTAGGGCGCCAGCAGGTCGATCTGAATCTTGGGCAAGGGAATCAGCCGTAGAATAATCTTGGTGATTATTGCCAGGGTGCCTTCCGAGCCAATCAATAGCTGGATCAAGCTGTAGCCGGTGACGTTTTTGACCAGCTTACCACCGGCGTGGATGATCTCACCATTGGGCAGCACAGCTTCTAACCCGCATACATATTGGTTGGTTACCCCATACTTGACCGCCCGCGGACCGCCGGCATTTTCGGCAATATTACCGCCAATCGAACAAGAATCCAGACTGGCTGGGTCGGGTGGGTAGAATAAACATTCTGCTTCCACTGCACGGTGGATATCCCCGGTGATGACACCGGGTTCCACGGTGACCATCAGGTTTTCTTTGTCGATTTCCAGAATATGGTTCATCTTTTCGGTCGACAAGACGATACCGCCATATGGGGGTACTGCTCCTCCGCTGAGACCATAACCGGCACCCCTAGGTGTGATGGGTATTCGTTCTCGCTGAGCCAGTTTGAATATCTCGGAAATCTGGTCTGCATGGGTCACTTTCACCACCACTTCAGGATTGCCTTTGACGCCGGGAGTTTGGTCATGCGAATAGATTTCAAGCGTCTCTGGGTCGAACAGCACATTGTTACTACCCACAACAGCACCCAACCGA
>JBDKUB010000460.1:0-1875 GCA_039679915.1 Anaerolineaceae bacterium | reverse complement strand
TTAGCAGAGTCTCCTAAGGGGAGACCTGCAATTGAGAATATTTGCATCCCATCGTTTATAAAACGGTGGGATTTTTGTTTTCGGGTCCGCACATGCACTTGCACGGTGTTTTATAAGGAAACCATGGCCTATGTGAATAAGATAACCAAATCGATTGATCACATAGATTTGGAATAAGGTCTTATTTAGCGCCGCACAAATAATACCAGCGGCGTTTAATTTATATCCTTTTTTTGTATCGCGATACATTCCTGTATTTCACCTTTGGAGATATCCGGTTGGGCAAACCAGATGCATATGTCTTTGTATTTCTCCATCCATTCCTTCCAGCGCGATGTGTAGATATCCTCATCCATCCATGCCGGCCGCTGCCGGGAACCGGCCTGAATTACTGCTTTGATTGAATTGATGGCCATTTCTCCTGCATGATAGAAGCCATCTCGGCCCATGATACGATCATTTATAAACTTGGCGAATCCCGGTCCAACCTCCTTCCCCAGCAAAACGGCAAAGTTCTTAAAACCCTGCTGGCACAATTGATTGGGATATTGAAGAGCCTCGATTTGAGCTTCGGTAATGGCAAAGGAAAACACGTCCAAAACCATTCGGGTTCGCAAATCATGGATATCATCCCGCCAGAAACCTCTTACTTCAAAACCCACGCCCGGTACATCTACAACCTGATATTTCTCGGTTTTGTTGTACACTAGAGTTGCCTCCCCACTGTCAGCATTTTAACTATAGAAAGAACCCTTACGGATCCAGACCGTCAATAAGGGCGAATCTCCGCGTTATTACTCAAAAACCGCTCAATCAACGTACTATGTGTACGCCTCAATCGCGGTTTTTGGTAATTCCTTGACCTTCACCTTTATTACTCGGTCTGTCAGTTTTCCAACTTTTTTGAACCTTACGAGTCCTTTCTTTTCCGATTTACAAATTCAATTCAAAATTGTATGATCACCAAGAATACTTATATATTTGCGAAAATTAATATTCAAATGACTCAACTGCAATATCTAATGCTGATTCATCCCCATCAGCGATGATTTTAGCGGTTATTTCAACATTCGGTACTACATTCATCAGATAATAACGAGCAGCCGCTATTTTTCCGGTATAGAAGCTGTAATCATAATGTTCGGGACCCAGTTCCTTGGCTTTGCGATCTGCCAGAAGCGCCTGATCAAGAATCAGATAACCGCCATATAATTGCGAAGTGGCAGTAAGAATACGGCGCGCAAACAATGGCATCATGCTGAATTTCTTGTCTGCAAAATAGCCGCCCATGGCTTTTTGCAGCTTGCCATAGGCGCTCAGGGCACTTTCGAGGTTGGCAAATTCCTTGGCAAAATCAGTATTTTCCTTATTTGCTGCACAGAAGTCCTTCATCTCAGCAATGAAAGCGGCAAATGCGGCTCCTTTTTTCATTGTCCATTTGCGTCCAACCAGGTCCATGGATTGAATAAAGTTAGTGCCTTCCCAAATGGAATAAATCTTTACATCGCGGGCAATCTGGGCTACCGGATACTCCTCGCAATAACCATAACCGCCGTAAACCTGAATCGCTTCGCCGATCAGCGACCAGGCCTCATCGGAAGGATAAGCTTTGCATAACGGTGTAGTAACCTCAATTAAATCGTTTGCCTTGGCCCTTTTCTCGGGATCGGGATCATGATGACGAATATCAAACATGAAGAAGGTTTTGTACAGCATAGCCCGCATTACCTCAACATGGGCTTTTCCCATCAAGAGGGTGCGCTTGATGTCTTCATGGTTAATAATAGCGGTGCGTCCAGCCTTGGGGTTGGTCATCAGCCTGCCCTGGATCCGGTCCTTGGCATAGTCACGGGCATTGTAATAGGCGTTGGCCAA